>DATHLI010000463.1:0-2089 GCA_035488355.1 bacterium
CGTCATCAACAGCCCGATCCCCGGCGGCCGGGGGGTGATCGAGGGCGGGTTCACGCTGGAGTCCGCCCGGGACCTCGCGGTGCTCCTGCGCGGCGGCGCGCTGCCGCTTCCGGTCGAGGTGGTCGAGAACCGGACGATCGGGCCGCTGCTGGGACGTGATTCCATCGACCGCAGCCTTCGGGCCGGGTACATCGCCTTCGTGCTGGTGGGGCTCTTCATGGCGCTGTACTACCGCTTTCCGGGGATCCTCGCCGACCTGGCGCTCGGGGTCTACACGCTGATGCTGTTTGCGCTTCTGACGTTGATCGGCGCGACCCTCACCCTGCCCGGGATCGCCGGGTTCATCCTCTCGCTCGGGGTGGCGGTCGACGCCAACGTGATCATCTTCGAGAAGGTCAAAGAAGAGCTCAGGGGCGGCAAGACCCTCCGGACCGCGGTCGGGACGGGCTGGAGCCGGGCGGTGGTGACGATCTTCGATTCGAACACGACGACGCTGATCGGCGCGGCCGTGCTGCTCTGGCTCGGAACGGGACCGGTCCGCGGGTTCGCGGTCACGCTCATCCTGGGGATCCTGACGAGCATCTTCACGGCGATCCTCGTCACGCGGGTGTTCGTCGATCTCGCCCTGGAGTCGTCGGCCGCCGGGTGGGTCCAGGCCCTCGCGAAGACCGGCGCGGACAGGCGCCCCGCCCCCGCCGTGGGCACGGGGGAGTAGGTCCGTGGCGACCCCGCCCGCGCCGGCGAGCCCCGGCGCGTTCAATCTGATCGGACGGCGGCGGTGGTGGTACGCGCTGTCGCTGGCGGTGATCGTCCCCGGGCTCTTCGCCCTCTACCTCCATCACGTTCACGATCACCATGCGTTGAACTGGGGCGTCGACTTCACGGGGGGCAACTCGCTCGAACTGCGGATCACTCAGCCGTTCAGCGTCGGGGACATCCGGGCGGTGATGGGCCGGTTCCAGCTCGAGGACGCGATCATCCAGCGCTCCGGCGACACCGAGGTGTTCATCCGGACGCGGCCCCTCACCCAGAGCCAGACCAACGCCATCATCGCGGCGGTGACGGCGCGGTTCTCCGGCACCACGATGCTGCGGCAAGACACCGTCGGCCCCGAGATCGGGGCGGAGCTCCGCAACATCGCGATCTTCGGCTTGGCGATCGGGCTGATTTTGCAGGTCATCTTCATCTCGTTCCGGTTCCATTCGATCCGCTTCGCCATCGCCGCCGACGTCGCCCTGCTCCACGATCTGCTGGTGGTCATCGGCGCGTTCGCGCTCACCCAGCGGGAGGTCAACAGTAGCTTCCTCGCGGTGCTGCTGACCGTCGCGGGGTACTCCATCAACGACACGATCGTCATCTTCGACCGGATCCGGGAAAATCTCGGTCTGCGGACGCGCGAGCCGTTCGAGCACCTGGTCAACCGCAGCGTGCTCGAGGCCCTCGTCCGGTCCATCAACACCGCCATGACCGCGGTCCTGGCGATCGGGGCGGTCTACGTCTTTGGCGGCGAGACGATCCGCGATGTGGCCTTCGGCCTGGTGGTGGCCATCACGACCGGCGGCTACTCCTCGATCTTCAACGCCAGCCCGATCCTTGTCGACTGGCACAACTGGTCCGAACGGAGGCGCGCCGGAGGCCAGGTCCCCCGTCCGGTGCGGGCCGCTCAGCCGGCGCCGGGTCTCCCGGCTGCACCCGCCCCCGACCCGGGTCAGGCGGCGCCGGCTGTCGCGTCTGGGGATCGGCACATGGGGATGGTGCCGGACCCCGGCGCTTCGGGCGGGCGGCGTCGCAGGGGCGGGCGGCGCCGGCGGTAGGGGCGGGCATGGGCGGGGCGCTGGTCGGCATGCTGGTTCTGCTGCTCGTGGTGACGATCTTCGCGTTGAGCAACCTGGGCACGGTCACGATCAATTTCTTGCAGGTGGCGATCTACACCGGCCCGCTCGCGCTTATTGTGGTCGGCGCGGGCGTCCTCGGCGCGCTGCTGACCTACCTGGCCTCGCTGATCCACCACGTCCGCCAGATCCGCCACATCCGCAACTTGGAAGAGCGCCTGCGGGCGCACGAAGAGCCGTTGACGGCCCCCCTCGGG
>DATHLI010000464.1:0-3910 GCA_035488355.1 bacterium
CGAGGGCGAGGTGCTCGGCTACACCCTCGGCAACGACATGAGCGCGCGCGACATCGAGGGCGAGAACCCCCTGTACCTTCCCCAGACGAAGATCTACCGGGCCTGCTGCAGCCTCGGTCCGACGATCCTGCTCACCGACGAGGCCGCGGCGGGGCGGCTCACCATCACGTGCCGCATCGCGCGCCGGGGCCGCGAGGTGTTCCGGGGGCAGGTCAGCACCGCCCGGCTCCACCGGCCGATCTCCGACCTGGTCGCCTGCCTCCGCCGGGCCAACGACATCCCGCCGATGACGGTCCTCCTCACCGGCACGGGGATCGTTCCTCCCGATGAGTTCGCGTGCGAAGAGGGGGATGTGATCGAGATCGGGGCGGACGAAATCGGGACCCTGAAGAACCCCACGGTGCGGGTGTCTTAGCCGGCCGGCTCCCTGCCGGCGATTCCTTGCGCCGCCCGGGACACGATGTGGCGGCGAAGCGCGTTGGAGATCGTTGCCGCGGCATCGTGGCTGTCCCCCGCCTGCGTAAAGAGCGATGCCGCGCGGACCAGCGTGGCGTCTGCCTTCTCCGTCTCTCCGAGCCTGTCGTAGACTCCGGCGAGATCGCGCTCAACGGTTCCGGCCATCCGGTAGTTGCGGATCTCCGCGGCCGCCCGCGCCGCCCCATGCAGCGCCTCCACGGCGTCATGCAGCAGGCCTGCCCCGGCAGACAGCAGGCCGCGGGCATGGAGGACCCGCGCCCGTCCGTATCCCGGGGTGGAATCCGCACCGCCCGCGAGATCGTGCAGCACGGCCAACCCGCGCGCGAACTCATCCGTCTTCAAGTAGTGGCGCGCACACGCGGCGCGGGCACACAAGATCTCGACCGCTGTTCCAACGCGATCGGCTTCCACGATGGTGTCTCTAAACATGGTGCGGGCCCGGTCCCCATCGCCCGCGTGCTCACGGATTTCCGCTTCCAAGAGCCCGGCCCAGATCGCCTGCTTTGGCGCCCCGCGCTCCCTTGCCTGCATACCCAACTCGCGCAAGGCCTCCGGGCGCGCCGGTTGCCCGCACCGCGTCCGCGCCCATGCGCCGAGGAGTTGCGCCTGCAGTTCCGTGACCGGGTCCTCGGACGTGACCACGGTGTCCCGCAGGCGCAGCACGCGGAGCGCCTCGGAGAACCGCCACTGCGAAAGGAGGTCGATCGCGGTCCCTCCGGCGGCCCGGGCCCACACTTGCGAGTCGAGATCGTCCCCCAGCGTAAGCCCCAAGCGCCGGCCGAGGGACGCCAGGGCAGAGAGAGAAAGGCGGTACCGTTCGTGCCGCTCGATCCTGGACAAGTTGGCGGGGCTCATGATGCCGCCTGCCACATCGGCGAGGCGGAGATGCGCGGCCTCCCGGGCTTCTCGAAGCCTCGTGCCTTTGATCCACACCGCGTCGTCCACGAAAGAGCCTCCAGGTAAAGACCGCGTGGGTGGTCTTTGGTCCGCGCCGCGAAAGTCCTGCTTGAACGACACACGCTGCGTCTGAATGTCATGCGCTCGCCGGGCGCGATGCGAACTGATGTTGGGATACGAAGGCCCGTTCGCATTCGATCGAAGGATCTGCCCGATGTCGCTCGATCTCTCCGCCTGTCTGATCTCACCGCGTCCCGTTCGGTCACGGCTGTGCAAACGGCGCCCCCGTTGTCCTTTGCATGGGTCGACCCTACACTGACCCGTGGGTGCTGGTATCATGGCGACCAACGTATTCGGCGGACTCTCATTTCGCATCGCGGCTCGGGTCCGGGCGACCCGAGAGGGAGACACGATCTACGTGCTTCACCCTGATCGGGACCGGTTCTATGCCCTCGATGGTGTCGATGCCGACGTCTGGGTGGCGATCGAGGATGGCGAGTCCGTCGAAGGGCAGATTCCCGCTCTCGCGCGCAAGTATGCGGTGGATGCGGAACGGGTGAGGGAGGATATCTGGAGGTTCGTGACGGAGCTGCTGGCGGCGGGCCTGTTCGTGCTCATCCCGCCTCCCGACGCGACGACCGATGGATTAAAGATTCGGAGGCGAGGGGCGCTCTAAGCGGAGGGCGGCCGGCGATGTCTCTGGCGAAATGGCGCGAGTTCGTTGGGCAGCAGGGGGACCGAGGGAGCGCGAAGGTCACCTTTTACCCGGGCCGCGAAACCCTTCCTGTGCTCATCGCCCAGCTGAAGAGTGTCAGGAACGCGTGGGTGGCGTGGCCCGCCATGATCGAAGAAGCCGCGCGGTCGAGACTGATGGAAGTTCCGATCGATCGCATGCTTCTCCTTGATCCCCAGAGTTGTTTTCTTCCCGCGTTCGCCGCTGCCTATGACGCGCCGGCCATCAAATTTGCGGAAGGCATTCGGGATGCGACCAGATCCGCCGACTATGCGCACATCAGCGTTCGCTGGTTCGATGGGCCGATCTTCTCCGTCATCCTCGCCGACCCTCGGGACGAGACGGGATGGGCCCGTATCGAGATTCCCATTCCCTATCATCCGTCGAAGGCTCGTCCCAGTCTCCGGTTCGGCAAGCGCGATTACCCTGGATTGTTCAGGGTACTCACCGACGCCTATAACGCCATGTGGGAAAAAGGCAGGGAACCTCGAAAGACCAGTTGAGCCGTTGGTGCCTGCGCGGTTGAGGCAACTCCTGAGGGCAGAGGCGTGATCCAGAAGCCGAGGGATTGGATGGAAGCGGCGCCGGCGTACCCGGCTTTTCACAATCTTTCGCGGCCGGTTCAGTGGTTTCTGCTTTTCCTCGTGGCAGCGTACGTCCTTTCCGCCCGGGCGTTGCCGCCGGGCCGTCCCGAGGTCGTCGTCGCGCTCATTGCCATCTTCGCAAGCGCCGCCGTCGTACAGCCCGTCCCGAGATATGTCGAAGGCATCATGGTTCCGAATATTCCGCTGATCCTCATCGCGGCGTTGCTGTGGACGCCGCAGGAGGCCCTCCTCGGGGCCGGCATCGGGACGTTTCTGGGGCTCGCGCTGTTGAGGAAGAGCGAGATCTGGCACGCGACGATCAATGGCGCGTTGAGCAGCCTGCCGGCAGCCGCGGCCGCGGCCGTGGCCGGGCCGGTGGTCCCCCATAGGATTGTCGGAGAGACAGTGATACCGCTCATTGCCGCCGCGCTCATAGTGATCGCCGTCCTTGTGATGGCGCACAGCGTCCTCTCGGCGTGGTATCTGTCGTTGCAGTCCCGCCGCCCTTTCCTTCACGATTGGCTCCACCACTTGGCGCGGAATCCGGCCAATCAATTCATCGCGACCCCTCTGGCCGTCGTTCTGGCCGGCGCCTCGGCCAGTGTCCCCGGCGAGGCCGTCGGCGTCGTGCTCACGGCCGCGTGCGCGCTTGCCCTGCCGCTGGCCCGCCAGGAACTCGCCTACTACCATCAGTCCCAGGAAATGCTCGAGGAAATTGTTGAAGCGATCGTCCGGGTCCTCGACCGCGTCATGCCCGGCGCGAGAGAACACAGCGAGCGCGTGAGCGCGATCGCGGTAGAAACCGGCCGGCGCCTGGGACTGTCGGAACAGAGCCTTGTCACTCTCCGGCTGGCCGCCCGGCTGCATGACGTCGGCATCTTGACGGAATCCAATGTGGCCGGCGAGGCCGGGTCGCTCGCGAATCCGGGCAACACGCTGATCGCCAAGATCCCAAATCGCATGATCGCGGCGGTCATTCAGGCGCACCATCAACGCTGGGTCGACCGCGAGGGACAGAGACCGCACAGGCGGACCCTGGTTTCCCTCGCGGGCAGTATCCTTGCCGCCGCGGAACTCTACGACAGTGCCCGGTCCGGCATCAGCCCCTTTGGGCGGCCCGTTTCGCATGAGGCCGTGGAACGAGAGCTAAGGACCCTCGCAGGGTCCACGCTGGACCCCGAAGTCGTCCCGATCATTCTGCGCGTCGGCCACGAGTTGA
>DATHLI010000465.1:0-2504 GCA_035488355.1 bacterium
AGGTCCCCGTGCGCCAGGTAGACGCGGTGGAGATCCTCCTGGGTCATCCCGGTGATCTCCGTCAAGACCTCGGCGATCGCCACCCAGCCGACCTGGAGCCGGCGGGGATCGCCGGCGGGGAACGCGGCGCCCGTCAGGTAGCCGCAGGCGCGCCGGAGGTCCGCCTCCTCCAGGGTGGCGAGGTACTGGCCGAGCCGGGCGATCTTGGCCTGCGTCCCTGAGATCGCCGCCACCTCTTCGAGGGCGGCCGCCAGCGTCGCGAATGGCGCGGCCGTGGCGCTACAGGGTCGACCTGGCCAGCACCAGGCACGCCATCGTCACGCTGAACGCCTGCTCCACGTCGCGGGCCTTGTACGCCACGGTCCGGGGGTGGACCCGGGTCGTGCCGGGGATCAGCATGCACCGATCGGCCATTGCCGTGTACGCCCATTCGAGCTCGATCGTGAGCGGGCGCGGCAGGATCAGCGGCTTGAGGTCTTTGGCCCGCTTGAGCGCCCGCGTTGCGCCTTCCTTGATCCGCCGCCGCGCCTCGACCGGCTGATACGATCTGGCGGCCTGGCGGCCGATCGGCTCTTTGATCGCCACCGCTTCCACCTGCGGCAGCAGCTTCTTCGTCTGCGCCACCGCGGTGACGTCCCCGGTGACGAGGGCGACCGGAACCTTGAAGTACCCGGCCAGCGCCGCGTTGAGGCCCGCTTCGCCCACGATCAGGTTCCCCAGCTTGATCTGGCGGACCGACGCGCTGCTGTAGGTGTGATCGAGGATCCCATCCTGCGTCCCCGCCGCCGCGTGGTAGCCGGTGAAGAAGGCCGCGTCGAAGGTATTGTCGATCCCCTGCATCATGCTGCGAGGCTTAGGACTGCCGCTGATGAGCTGGGCCTGGGGGTGCAACTCCTCGATGAGGACGTTGCGCATCGTGTTGTGCGAATCATTGACCACGATCTCCTTGGCACCGCCCTCGAGCGCGCCGAGGATGGCCGCGTTGACTTCCTCGGTCATCAGCCGCCGGAACCGCGCGTAGTCCGGTTTGTCCGGCATCACCTGGTCCCAGTCCGTCACACCCGCCGTGCCTTCCATGTCCGCTGAGATGAAGACCTTCATGAGGCCTCCTCGGGACCGCCGTATGGACCCGGGACGAATACGCGCTGGGGCGCCGGGATACCTCCTCCGGCGTGGTGCGGACGCTCAGCCAACTCGCTTGCGGGACGCCGCCTCGATGAGGGCGGTGAACAGCCGGGCGCACGCCGGCACGCGCCGCCACATCCGCTCCGGGTGCCACTGCACCCCCAGAGCGAAGGAGCGCCCGCGCACTTCCACCGCCTCGATCACCCCGTCGCCGAGCGGCTCAACGGACCGGGCCACCACCGCCACGCGGGGCGCCGGGCGGTCGAGGACCTGGTGGTGGAACGTGTTGACCCCCAGCCGCTCCCCCTCGACGATCTCCGCGAGCCGGCTCCCGGGGGTGATCGTGACCTCGTGGATGGCGGTGTCCTCGGGGGGCTCGGGCTTCATCTCCCGCTGGTTGTGGGTGGCCCGTCCGGCGCCGGCCAGGACGATATCTTGTAACAGGGTGCCGCCGGCCGCAACGTTGAGCACCTGGATGCCGCGGCAGATACCGAGCACCGGGAGGTCGCGCTCGAGCGCCCGCCGGGCCAGGGGAATCTCGAGCGCATCCCGCGGGTGATCGACGTCGACCCCGAGCCCGGGCTGGAGCTGCTGCCCGTACAACTCTGGATCGATGTCCTTCCCGCCGGTCAGCACAAGCCCGTCCAGGCTGTTCATCACGGCGTCCCCGGAGCCGGCGCCGGGGGTGAGCGGAACCGCCTCACCGCCGGCCGCTTCCACGGCCTCGATGTAATTCTTGAGGTGGGCCATATCCTGACCCGTGATCCCGATCCGCGGCCGCGTCCTGTCCCCGGCCGAAGTCCCTCGAGCGCTCCGCCTGCGCATGAACCTACTCTACCGCGCAGGGCCGGGCGAAGTCAAAAATCCGTTACGCCGGTCCGGAGGAAGGCATCAGGCCCCCGCATTGAACGGCGGGCCCGCCTAGGGCTCCGGATCGCGGGGAACCATTGGCGCTGCGACCGGAGGCTCCTGGTCGCGCTCACCCGGAGGGCCGTCATCGGCGAACGCGTCGCGGAGGAGTTTGCTTTGGCGCTCGAACGCCTGACGGGGACTGCGTGGGTCCTTCATCATGCTGATTTCCTGCGTCAGCAGCCTTGCCACGTGGAGGGTATGCGTCTCCCGGCGCCGGCTGTTGCGGACGTACAAGGGGTGGTCGCGATTGACATAAATCGTGGTGCCTTCCGAGAACGCCTCCTTTCCGTCCGGACCGAAATGATCCAGGCAACAGGTAACGCCGGCCTGACCCAGGCTCACGCGCTGAACCACCGCGTTCGGGGTGAGCCGTCGCACGCGGGGCCGTCGCTGGCGGCGTTGAGGGGGCGGAACCGACCTCACCCCGTTGACAGCGGACGGCGAACTTCCCGCCGCCGCGGCATCGG
>DATHLI010000466.1:0-1824 GCA_035488355.1 bacterium
CAGCGACAGGAAGAACACCGCGCCGATCAGGGGACCCCACACCGTGCCGACCCCCCCCAGGTAGGTGATCAGCAGCGGGTCAAATGTCCACAGCGGGCTGAAGGCGAAGCTCGGGTAGAAGCTGACGTGGTAGTACGCGAACTCCCCGCCCACCAGTCCCGCAAAGCAGCCGCTGAGGACGAACGCGCCGAGCTTGTGCCGGAAGGCGTTCACGCCGATGGCCTCGGCCACCCCTTCGTCTTCACGGACGGCGGCGATGCCGTAGCCGATCCGGGACCGGGCCAGCCACCATACCGCCGCGGTGATGCCCGCCGCAAGGACGAGCGAGAGGTAGTAGCGCGGGACCAGCGTGTAGGTCGCAAGCGCCTGAGCCGGCAGCACGGAGACTTGCGGAAGCGCGTTCCCCACCGTGATCCGGAGAATCTCGGCCACGGCCAAGGTGCCGATCGCAAAGTAGGGCCCCCGCAGGCGCAGGGAAGGGACTCCCACGAGAACGCCCATCCCGGCCGACGCCAGGGTCCCGAGGAGCAGCGCCGCTCCGAAGGGGAGGCCCCCGAGCCACAGCCTCCGTGTCACCAGCGCGCCGAGGCCGAAGAACGCGGCGTGCCCGAGATTCACCTGACCCCCAAACCCGCCCAGCAGGTTCCAGCTCTGCGCCAGGGCGGCGTACAGCAGCACGAGAAACGCCCAGTTCAGGATCGCCTGATTGGCGCTCACCACCGGGAGCAGCGACAGCAGCGCGATCGCGCTCACGAAGACCAGAGGAGCCGCCGGCGCGGTCCCGCCCACGCGCGCCTCGGTTACGCCGCGGGCCCGGACCCGAACAGCCCCTGCGGCCGCAGAAGGAGCACGAGGAGGAACAGGACCAGGCCCATCACTTCCCGGTACGCGTTGCCCAGGACGAACCCGCTCATCGACTCGGCCACGCCCAGGAAGAGCCCGGCCACGAACGTCCCGAAGATGCTTCCCAGCCCGCCCAGCACCACGACGATCAAGGCCTTGAGCGTCCAGCTCAACCCGATGGCCGGACTGACCGCGTCCGTCAGGCCGACCAGGGTGCCCGCGACGCCGGCCAGCGCGCTCCCCAGGCCAAAGGACGCGAGGAAGATCCTGGGGACCGGGATCCCCACGAGCGAGGCCGCTTCGACATCCTCCGCGGTGGCGCGGAGCGCCTTGCCCGGAAGGGTCCGGTGGAGAAACAGGTGGAGCCCGCCCAGGACCAGGAACGCCGCCCCCAGCGCACCGGCGCGCAGCAACGGCACCACGACGCCGCCGATGGGGACGACCGCGCCGGCGTAGGCCGTGGTGATGGCCCGCTCATCCGCCGTCCACGCCAGGATCGCCAGCGTCTGCACGACCAGGGTCAGGCCGAAGCCGATGAGGATCGAGTTCTTGAGCTTCGTCTCATCCGACGCATAGATGAGCCGGCGGAACAACACCTGATACAGAACCACGCCGGCCCCAAACAGCGCCAGCGCGCTCGGGAGGACCGCGATGAACGGGTCGACGCCCCAGAGGGTGAACAGCCAGAAGCCGGTATAGCCGCCCAGCATGATCAGCTCGCCGTGAGCCACGTTCAGCATCTTGAGCACGCCAAAGACGAGCGAGAGCCCAACGGCGGCGAGCCCGTACAGCCCGCCGATCAGCAGCCCGAAGACCGCGTTCTGCGCGAAAATCATCACGTGGGTCTCTCGATCCGCCCACAGGGGCGCGCGGTCACGCGCGCCCGAGATAGACCTGGACCACCTCGGCCTCGGCGAGTGCCTCCGCGGGCGCCCCCTCCGCGATCTTTCTCCCGGAATTGAGGACCACCACGCGATCGCA
>DATHLI010000467.1:0-1874 GCA_035488355.1 bacterium
CTCACCCGCCCGCTGCAGGAAGACACGACCCGCAACCCGGCCATCCTCGCCCGCATCCCGGCCGGGCGGTGGGGGCGGCCGGAAGACCTCGGCGGAGCGTCCGTGTTTCTGGCCTCGGCCGCATCCGACTACATCCACGGCCACCTCCTGGCCGTCGACGGCGGATGGCTGGGCCGCTAGATCCATCGACCCGCTGGGACGCCGCCCGGACGTGGCTCATCCGCGCGGGGCCCGGGGAGATCGTCGACTGGGCGATCCTCGTCGCGGTGCTGACCCTCGCCGCCGCCGCGGCCCTGACGGGACTCACCTTCTTGCCGGCCGCGGGGTTTGTCGAGCACCGGGCCCGCCTCGTGGCCTTCGAGCAGGGAGCGCTGGGGCTCGGGACCGTCGCCCTCCTGCGCTGGATGGCCGGCGGCCGCGCGCTTCCGGCGCCGCTGCTCTGGGGGTTCGCCGCGGCGGTCGCGATGTGCCTCGGCTCGCTCGCCACCACCACCGATCTGTACTCGACGCGCGATGAGATCTTCTTCCGGGTCTCCCTCATTGCCCTGGCGTTCGCGGCGGTCGTCAGCCTCACCGATCGGGCCAAGATCCGGGCCGCCCTCGGCGGACTCGCGCTCATCGCCGCCATCGAGGCCGCCATCGGGCTGGCGCAGTATGTGGGGGGCGAGCCCACCCCGGCCTACTGGCTCAGCCGGGCGTTCGCCGCGGTGATCCGGACCCGCATCCACGGCACCCTGACGAACCCGAACGTGCTGGCGGAGTTCCTCCTCGTCGGGATCGGGGCGGGCGCGCTCCTGGCCATCGAGCTTTCGGGACGCTGGCGTCTTGCCGCGGGGGCGGCGCTGGCCATCCAGGTCGCCGCTCTCCCGCTGACCTACTCTCGGGGAGGGTATGCCGGGCTTGCGGTGTTCGCCATGGCGGCGGGGATCCTGCTGTGGCCCGCCCGAACACGCGCGTGGCCGGTGCTGTTCGTGATCATCGTGGTGGCCGGCCTGATGACGCTCTCGCACCCCTCGGTCGGGCTTCGCGCGGAGAGCGTCACGCTCGACCCCGCCGACACGGCCGCGAGCCGAATGTTCATCTGGCGGACCGCGCTCCGCATGTGGCGGGCGCACCCGGTCCTCGGAACGGGAATCGGGGTGTTCAACGCCGCCTATTCCGCCTACCGACCCCCCGGGGTGCGGGCCACGTACGCCGTCCTGCGGGTCCCCGGATCCGCCCACAACGACTACATCCAGGTGCTCGCCGAGACGGGGGTCGCCGGCGCCGTCCTGGTCGCCCTCGTCGGGGCGCTGGTGCTGCGCGCGCTGGTCCGCCGCTACCTGAGCGGTGACGCGGAGTCGCGGGCCTGGCTGGGCGTCTGGGGCGCCACGGCCGCCGGGGTGGCGGCGACGAGCCTGGTCAACTCGAATCTGACCGTCGTCTCGAACATGGCAGCGCTTGTCGTCTTCACCGCCGCGGCGGCCGCCCACGAATCGCTCGAGCGGCCGCCGATAGACTTCCCGCTGCGGCTCGCGGCGCTCCCCCTTGCCGGTGCCCTCGTCGTGCTCCTGCCGATGCTGCCGCCGCTGGCGCAGGCGCCGGCGCTGCACGAGAGGGCGACGGCCGCGGTGAAGGCCGGACGGTACGCCAGGGCGGTGGACCTGTTCCGCGCGTCCCAGGCCGCGGATCCTCTCTACGGGTTCGTGCTCCCGTACTTCGGGGATCTCGTCGCGGACCTGTATCTCCGGCGAATCGACTCGAGCATCGGGCCGTGGTGGACGGCGCGGGACCGGGCGGAGGCGCTCTACGTTCGGGCCGAGCGGGTGGATCCGTGGAGCGGCTACCCGCACGCGGCGCTCGGGCGCCTGCGGCAGGCCCAAGGCCGGTATGAC
>DATHLI010000468.1:0-4676 GCA_035488355.1 bacterium
CGGCGTGATCGTGGCCATGTCCGCCTCGCTGAGGATCTGGGACATCGCCTTCCCCTCGCCGCTCATCTGCGGGCCGATGTTGGCCACGACGCCGACGTTCGCGACCAGTTTCTTGGTGTTCGTGGCCGCCTGCGCCGGGTCATACTGCCCGGCCGTCGCCGTGCCGCTGTCGAGGATGATGATCTCGATCTTGTACCCGGCGACGCCGCCTTTGGCGTTCGCTTCTTCGATGGCCAGGACCGCGCCGTCCTTGATCAGTTCGGCGTCCTCGGCATCCGCGCCGGTCAGCGGCAGGGTGATGCCGACAGCGAGCGTTTTGGCCGCCGCCTGGCTTCGGGGCAGCGCCCCCAATGTCACCAGCGTGACGATCAGCGTCAGGCTGAGCCCCAGCCCCAGCAACCGACTCATCAATGGGAACTTGGTCACTCTCATCCACCTCCCCCTCTCACCACATGTGGCCTGGTACTCTGATAGTACGGGTGTTGTCCCGAGAGGTTCCGCCGTGGGCTGGCGATTTCCTCCGTATTTTCCGCATTTTCCGCGCATCGCCGCATCTCGAACGGCGTTGCGCCGGGAATTCCGGGATGTTTCGGAGGCCACCGAACGGACGTTCGCAGACCGCCTCGTTCAAATGAACGCGGCGCCGCCCCTTGGGCGCGCATTCGGGGGGCCGGGTCGATTCCGGTCCATTCATCCGTGGAATTGGGCATACACGTTCAAGTAGAAGCGGTACACAGGATGTGACCGAGTACCATGACGCGTCCCCTCTTACGACCCTCTTCACAGGAAGCGGGGGTCACCCTCATCGAGTTCGTCGTCATGCTCGCCGTTCTGGCGATCGTGATCGGGGGAATCTACGAGTTCGTGGTGAACGGGGCGGTCTCGGCGGCCAAGACGAACGATTTCGTCCAATCGCAGGGGCAGATCCGCGCGGCGCTCGATAACATCATCGACGAAAGCCGGTGGGCGCAGAGCGTCACCGCGGCAGGCCCGACCTCCGTCACGCTTTCGATCCCCCAGAACACGCCGTTCTCGGCCAGCAGCCCGTACAGCGTGACGTTCGCCTACGACGCCGTGAACCACGTCGTCACCCGCCAGCAGGACGCCAACCCCGCGGCGACGCTCGCCTACCTGGTCGTGGGAGCCGGGGGAAGCACCGGGCTCACGTTCACGTACTTCGACAGCGGCAACACCTCTCTGGGCTCGTCGCCGACGGCGCCACAACTGAGCAGCATCGCCCGCCTCAGGGCGACGGTCGCCGCCACCAAGGGAACGGTGACGCGTTATCTGGCCGGCGACGCCGCGCTTCGAGCCCATTGAAATTTCGTAAACCCCGAAGAACGGTTACCCTCAAATCCCGAAGACCCGTGACCCTCTCCTGGGTCAACCTGCCCGTCCGCAGCCGAAGACGAGTCACCCTGACCTGGGCCAATCTGCCCATTCGCGCCAAGGTGCTCGTCGTCGTGGCCATTCCGCTCTGCGCGCTGCTGGCGGCCGCCGTCGCGTATTATGTGAACTACCGGGCGGACATCCAGGCGGAGCAGTGGGTCGGCCACGCGCAGGATGTCCGCACCGACATCCAGGAGGCGCTCATTTTCCTCCTGGACGCCGAAACCGGGATGCGCGGGTACCTCTTGACCGGGCAGGACCTGTTCCTCAGGCGCTATGAGAATGCCGCGCAGGCCCTGCCAAAAGACTTGACCGGGCTGGAGCGTCTCGTGCAGGGTCAACCAACCCAGATCGCTCGGATGCGGCGGACGGCGTCGTTGGTCCGAGAGCACCTCAGGACCCTGGCTGCCCTCCGTCCCTCCCCCACGCTCGCGGGCACGGCCGCCGTGCGCCAGGACGCGCTCATGCTGCAGAGCGCGGGGATCATGGACGCTGTTCGCCGGGAACTGGATGGGATGCTGGCGGAAGAGGAACGTCTGCTGGCCCAGCGGGAGCGGCAGAATGAGGACACACACAAGGGGATCCTGCTCGTCATCGGGCTCAGCCTCCTCGCGGGCCTCTCATCCGGGATCATGGCCTCGATCCTCTTTGCCAGGGTAATTGGCGGCCGGGTCAGGCGCCTCGAGGAGAACGCCGGCCAGCTCGCCCGGGGACTTCCATTGTCGCCTTGGTCACCCGGCAACGACGAGATCGGCCACCTGGCAGAGGCGCTCGGGCGGTCGAGCGTCCTCCTGGCGGATCGTGAGCGCGAGATGCGCAAGGCCATGGACCTGGCCGAGACGGCGCGGGAAGAGGCCGATCGGGCCAACCAGGCCAAGACCGAGTTCCTGTCCCGCGTGAGCCACGAGCTGCGTACCCCTCTAAACGCCATCCTGGGGTTTGCCCAGATTCTGGAGATGGACAGCCTCACGGCCGAGCATCGGGACAACGTGGAGCAGATCCTCAAGGGGGGGCGGCACCTGCTCACCCTGATCGATGAGGTGCTGGAGATCTCCCGGATCGAGGCCGGCCACCTGGCTCTCTCCATGGAGCCGGTGCGCATCGGCGAAGCGGTGCGAGATGCTCTGGAGCTGATCGCTCCCATCGCGGCCCAGCGGCACGTTCGACTCAACGGCGCCGAAGCCGCCGCGTGCGACCGGCACATCCAGGCCGACCGCCAGCGGCTCAAGCAGGCGCTGCTGAACCTCCTCTCCAACGCCGTCAAATACAACCGCGATGGAGGCGAGGTGACCGTTTCCTGCGAGGAGACACTGGAGCGGCGGATGCGGATCCGGGTGATCGACACGGGCCCCGGGATCCCACCGGACAAGATGAAGCGGCTCTTCGCGCCCTTTGACCGCCTGGGCTTCGAGCACTCGGGGGTCGAAGGCAGCGGACTGGGGCTGGCGCTCTCCAAGCGGCTCGTTGAGGCGATGGGCGGCGCGCTCGGGGTGGAGAGCGTGGTGGGCGGGGGGAGCACCTTCTGGACGGAGCTGGCCCTGACGGACGGCCCGGTGGAGCGCGTCACGCAGGCGCGAACCCCGATCCCCACCAAGGCCGACTTCAGGGACGGACAGAAGGCGCAGATCGTCCTGTACATCGAGGACAACCTGTCGAATCTCAAGCTGATCCAGCACATCCTGGCGCACAGGCCCGAGGTCAGGCTCATCCCGGCGATGCAGGGGCGGCTCGGCCTGGAGCTGGCTCAAGAGCACCAACCCGCGCTGATCCTGTTGGACCAGCACCTTCCGGATATCACGGGAGATGAGGTGCTGCGGCGGCTGCAGGAATACCCCGAGACCCGCCATATCCCGGTGGTCATGATCACCGCCGATGCCACGCCCTCGCACGTGGACCGTCTGCTTGCCGCCGGAGCGAGAGGGTACCTCATCAAGCCTCTCGACGTGATGAGGTTCCTCGCGGTCTTGACCAATGCCCTGCAGGAGCGGGAGGGCAGCCGTCTGGAAGGACACACCCCTCGGTAGCGTAGCGCTTCGCTTCGGAACCCGCGAATAACCCGGGGGGTGCCTCGATTGCAGGGCATCGTCTCACTTCCTATAATACGGGGGTGTCTGCACCGATTCTATGGGGGGGCCGTATTGGCTCCCGTCGTAGACAGGAGGAACGCATGAAACGGATCTGCCGGTGCGTCATCGTCGCCGCCGGGCTGCTCGCCCTCCAAATTCCTGGGCCGGGGAGCGCGGCAGCCGGGAACGCCGCCGCGGCGTTCTCGATCGTTGCGGCGCAAACGCCTGCGAACGGCGAACTCAACTTCAACGGCGCGGACAAAGGGCGCCTGATGATCACGGTCCCCGAGGGGGCGAGCGTGGAGCTGACCCTGACGAACAAGGGCAGCCTGCCGCACAGTCTCGAGGTCATCCCCTACACGGACCGGCTGCCGCCGATGGCCCTGGCAAATCCGGCGTTTCCGGGGGCGGTGTCGAAGGACCCCCAGGTGGGCATCAACAAGGGGCAGACCGCGGTGGTCAAGTTCACGGCCGCCAAACCCGGGAAGTACCTGCTGATCTGCGGTTTCCCCGGGCACGCGCTGCTGGGGATGTACGGTCTCTTCGACGTTTCCCCGTCGGCGGCGACCAAGCCGAGCCTGGTGATCAAGCGGTAGAGGGCAGGGTTCCACGCGCCCCGAGGCGAACCTCCTCAGCGTGACAGGCGGATCGCGATCCCGCCCGGGTGGTGCGTCCCTGCTTGGGCTGCAGCTCCCCCCGCTCCACGAAGGCGTCCTGGAAAGGACATCCGATGCCACCGCAGGGTGAAGCGCGCGACGAGCGACGGGCCGGCCTGTGGGCCGGGATCCTCGTCCTGTTCATCCTGGTGGCCGGCGTCGGCTCGTTCATCGTCGCCAGATCCCAGTGGTGGCTGCAGCCGCTGGCGTCGGCTCAGGGCAAGGTCATCGACGAATACTTCGACTGGATCCTCTACGCCACGGCGATCGGCTTTGTCGCGGTGCACCTCTTCCTGGCGGCCGCCTTGATCCGCTTCGCGGCGCGCGGCACAGAGCGCGCCGCCCACTGGCACGAGCACCTCGGCGCTGAACTCACCTGGACGCTGGTCCCGGGAGTGGCCTTCATTATCCTCGGCATCCTGGGCGTGTTCACCTGGTCGGGGATCTACAGCGCCCCGCCATCCAACGCGCAGGTCGTGGAGGTGACCGGCAAGCAGTTCTTCTGGTACATCCGGTACCCCGGACAGGATGGCCGGTTCGCCCGGACGGATCCCAGGCTGATCTC
>DATHLI010000469.1:0-3453 GCA_035488355.1 bacterium
GCGGAGCATCACGCCAGCCTCCGGCGAATTCCTTGACAACCATCACGCCATATGTTTTACTCACAATGCTTCCGTCAAGGGCAAACCCAGAGAGATCTGGGGGCGCAAAGCCACGGGACAGGCCAGCGGTGCTGGCAAGTCAGCCGGGTTGCCGGAGCGGCAACTTAAGGCCAACTTCCGACCTCCCGTGGCGCGCGGGAGGTCGTCATGTTGATCCCCTCCCGCGGCTCATCGGCGCGACCTGGTTGTCGCTCGTCGAGGAGGGGATCATGGTCAGCACTCGATCGGCTGTCAAGGAGCCCCACACGGACGTATCCCCGCCGCTACAAGACACCGAACTCGACCTCGCGCTGCTCGCAAAGTTCCGCCAGTACCGCCGCGCCAGCAGTCCGCAGCTGCGGGAGGAACTCGTCTGCCATTACCTGCCCCTGGCCAAGCGAATCGCGCGCCGGTATGTCCGGGTCGGCGTCCCGCTCGACGACCTGGCGCAGATCGGCACGATCGGCCTGATGAACGCGGTGGGGTCGTTCGACCCAGGCCGCGGCGTCAAGTTTGAAGCGTACGCGTACCACCACATCGCCGGGGAGATCCGGCACTACCTGCGTGACGCCGTCGACCAGATGCGGGCGCCCCGGTGGGTGCGGAAGCTCTACGGCGAAGTGACGGAGACGGTCGCCGGGCTGCGGCAGAGCCTCGGCAGGACGCCGACGCTCGCGGAAATCGCCAAGCGGATGAACCTCACCGAAGCCGGCGTCCTCGAGATTCTCCGCGCGCACAACCAGTCCCGCGTCCATTCCATGAGCGATCTCGTGGACCATCAAGAGGTCCGGCGGGACGTGATCGCGCATCAACGGTACATCTCGTTCCAGCTCCCCATCGAGGACCGGATCATTTTGTTGAAGGCGGTTGAGCGCCTCGCGGACCTGCAGCGAAAAGTGGTCTACTACCTGTTCTACCAGGATCTGACCCAGAGCGAAGTGGCCAGCCGGTTGGGAGTCTCGCAGCGGCACGTCTCTCGGGTGCTTGCCGCCGCGCTGAAGCGTCTTGCGACGCTCCTTAAAACGGGTGAAGGTGACGACGCCGGGGACGGGACGACAGAGGAGGTACGAGAGCCGTGAAGCCATCGGATGATCTGCCGATCTATCCCATCCGGACTGTTGCGTCGCTGTCGGGAGTCGACGCGCGGCGCCTGCGGAGTTGGGAGGTGGAGTATCAGCTCCTCCGTCCCGCACGGACCAAGGGCGGGCATCGACTGTACTCCACCCGGGATCTCCGGTTGGTCCAGGCCATCCGGCGGCTGGTCGAGGAAGAGGGCATGAGCCTGCAAGGGGTCCGGGCCTGGCTCGCCGCCCAGCCGAACCAGGTGGACGGCGACGAGGCCACCCCGCGGCCTCGGGCCCCCGAGCCGGCCGGCGCCATGGGGGCCGGCAACACCGGGAGGCGGGGTGAATGAAGAAGGCCCGAGAGGTCCTCGGGGCCATGGTGGCGGGGACCGACGGGGTCTTGGCGGCGGGCCTGATCGGCATGGACGGGCAGCCGATCGAGCTCCTGAAGATGGAAGCCGGATTCCCTGCGGAGAACGTCAGCCAGGACGTGGTCACCGCCGCGAAGCTCCTGCTCTACATGGTCCGCAAGGCCGAGGGGGGCTCCTTCGACCAGTTGATGATGAGCTGCGAGCGGTTCACGGTCTTGGCGGCGATGCCGGGACTCGACTACTGCGTCGCATTGTTTCTCAGCAGCCGAGGCAACGTCGGGAAAGCCCGGGTGCAGTTCCGCCGGTACCTGCCGGAGCTCGTCAGCGCCGTCGATCCTGCCGCGGCAGGGTAGCACAGGCGCCGGCAGGGAGGGGACGTGAGCGGTGGCGACAGCAACGGCCAATCTCAAAGAGGTGCTCGCCGAGCTGACTAAAAAGCCCGGCGTCATCGCGGCGTGTGTCGCGAGCCGCGACGGCTTCGTGATCGAGGGGCTCACGTCCGAAGAAGAGTTTGACATGGACGCTCTGGGCGCGTTCACGAGCAGCGCCCTGATCGGGTGGGAAACCTTCGGCACCGACGCGGCGGCCGGCGGCCCGCAGATGCTGTTGGTCGAATTTGAAAGCGGGCCCATTGCGGTCTCCCCGGCCGGAGATGCGGTGCTCGTGGTCATGGGCAACCGGCTCTGCAACCTGGGGCGGCTGCGGATCGAAGCCGCCCGGGCGCGGGAGGCCGTGGCGGCGTGCTTGTAGGAGACCCGCAGGGCATGCAGGCGCCTGACGACGCGTCCGTCCTTCCAGACGAGATCGCCCGGCAGCTGGCCGAGTACCGGCAGGCGCTGGATCTGCCGGAGCTCGACGTCGGCCTCGATGTCGCGGTCTGGTTTCACACCGGCCAGTCGCACCGCGCCTCGGGGCAGATCGAGAGCGCGGTGGCGTGCTTCAAGAAGGTCATCGAGCTGGCCCCCGGCGACGCGTTTGCGTACTGGGAGCTGGTCGACCTCTACGTCGAGCAGGGTGTCCCGCCGGCCGCCGTGATGGTCCTCAGCGCGTTGGGGGAGCAGCTGTCGGGCGGTCAAGAGTGGATCGGGGCGATCGCCGCATGGGAGCGCGCGAGCGAGCTCGCCCCCGACGATGCCGACGTGCTGAAGGCGCTGCGCGACGCGTATACCGGGGCGGGGAACCCCCATGAAGCCGGCAGGGTCGAGTCGGCCCTCGAGACCCTCAGGCCGGCGGCCCCGACGGCCGCCAAGGCGCCGGTCTCGAAGCCCGCGGCCCCACCGGCCCCCGGGCCGGCGCAGGACGCCGCGCCCCCCGCGACGCCGGCCGCGCCGCCGCGCCCGGCCCCCGCCCGGCGGTCGCCCCCGCCCGCGGAGCCGAAGGCGCCGCCGGGCCCGCAGCCGGGGAAGAAGCCGGCGCCCGCGTCCTTCGACAAGCCGGGCCGCGACGCCCGGGGAAACGGACCGGGGCGTCTAGGCAGCGCCGGCCCGGGATCGCATGCCGCTGAACGAGGCAAGAACTGGCCCCGCGAGACCCGCCTCGGCGAGATCTGCCTGAGCCACGGGTGGGTGACCGAGGAGCAGATGCGGCGGGCGAACGAAATTCAACGGCAGAGCAACGCCCGGATGGGGCGGATCCTGGTCGAGATGGACGCCATCTCGGAACAGCAGCTCTCCCAGGCGCTGGCCGAGCAGTGGCGGCTCCGCTATATCGACCTTGCCGATACCGTGGTGGATTCCGAGGTCGCCCGCCTCATCCCCTCCTACCTGGCCCGCCGCCACGGCGTCGTCGCGATCGGGCGGGAAGGGAACCGCCTCGTCGTCGCCATGTCCGACCCCTCGAACGTCGTGGCGATCGACGACATCCGCCTGCTGACGGGCCTCGAAGTCGAGGTGGTGATCGCCAGCGCCGCCGACATCGCCAAAGCCCAGGGGCTGGTCTACGGCGGCGGCGGCGATATGGAGGAGATGTTCCGGGCGGAA
>DATHLI010000470.1:0-9758 GCA_035488355.1 bacterium
AGTCCCGAAGGTCAAACGGCTGACACCGCGGCAGGCGAAACCGGCGGGGCCCCCGTGGGCTCAACCGGCGGCCCCTGCGAAGCCGGTCACGCCGCCACAGACAAGACCGGCCGCGCCCTCGTGGGCCAAGCCGGCGGCCCCTGCGAAGCCGGTCACGCCGCCACTCACAAAACCGGCAGCCCCATCGTGGGCCAAGCCGGCGGCACCCTCGCAGGCCAAACCGGTCACGGTCCGTCGGTTCAAAGCCGTGGCGCCCCCGCCGGTCAAGCGGGGAACACAGCCGCAGACAAAACCGGCAGCGCCCTCGTGGGCCAAGCCTGGGGTATCCCCGCAGGCCAAGCCGGTAACGGCGCCACAGCCGAAACCGGCGGCACCCCTGCAGGCCAAGCCGGTGGCCCCGCCACGGACAAAACCGGCAGCGCCCTCGTGGGCCAAGCCGGTAACGACGCCACAGCCGAAGCCGGCGGCACCCCCGCAGGCCAAGCCGGTGGCCCCGCCACCGCCGAAGCCGGCAGGGCCCGCGCCGGCCAAGCCGGCAGCGCCATCACAGTCGAAACCGGAGGAGCGCCGCCACGACAAACCCGGCAGGTCTCGCCAGGCGGAACCAGGGGCGCCTCCGTGGCTTAGGCGCGTAGAGCAGCTCCGGACCAAGTCGGCAGCGCCCGCGGAAGGTGAGCCTAAAGCGCGGCCTCAGGTTAAACCGGCGCCACCGGCGAAATCGGCGGCATCCCAGCAGGCCCACAAGGCAGGCTCTGAGCCGCAGAAGGATGTTCAGCCTCAGCCGGGTGGGTCCGGAAGGCGGGCCACGGACCGCGAAAGACGTGTAAGTCTTGTCCGCCCGAACGCGGCCGCCGCGCGCCCCATGAAGATCCTTTACGATGGGAAAAATGATCTGCGGTCGAAAGCAGCTCGAAAAGCGCAGGAGAAGAGCGGTGTGAAGAAGTTCCTGGAGTGGATAAAGCGAGTCTAATCGGGCCTAAATAAACTGGCGGCTGACCTCGTCGAGCCGCTTGAGCACCTCGTCAGGAATCTTGACATTCAGGGCGCCCAGGTTCTCCTCGAGTTGAGCCACCGACGTCGCCCCTGCGATGGCGCTCGCGATCGCGGGCTGCCGGATCAGCCAGGCCAGCGAAAGTTGCGATGGCGTGCAGTGGAGCTCGCCCGCGAGGGCGGCGACCTCTTCCGCCAGCCTGAGGCTCTGTTCGTTGAGCCGGCGCGCAAAGTGGGGCTGGGTTACCGCGCGCGATCCCTTGGGAGGTTCCTGTCCCCGGCGGTATTTGCCCGTCAAAATGCCTCCGGCCAAGGGGAAGAAGGCGATGAGGCCGATCCCCTGATCAAGGCAGAGCGGGACCAGTTCCCGCTCGACGGCGCGGTCGGCGAGTGAGTAGCTGGGCTGGACGGATTCGAAGCGGACGAACCCGCGGCGGTCGCTCACCCAGAGGGCCTTGCAGAGCTGCCAGGCCGCGTAGTTGGACGCTCCGATATACCGCACCTTTCCCGTCCGTACCATGTCGTCCAGGGTTCGCGCCGTTTCCTCGGGCGGCGTCTCGGGATCCCAGGTATGGATTTGGTAGAGGTCGAGGTAGTCGGTCTGCAGGCGGCGCAGGCTTCCTTCGAGTTCCCGCATGAGGTGAAGGCGTGACGACCCCGCGTCGTATGGGCCTTCGCCGATCTTCAACCCGGCCTTGGTCGCGATCAGGGCCTGGTGGCGCCGCCCCCGCAGTCCCTCGCCGATGATCGTCTCCGATGCGGTCGCGGTATAGATATTCGCCGTGTCGATCAAGGTGATCCCGGCGTCGAGCGCCCGATGCAGGATGGCGATCGAAGCGTCGCGGTCGGCGCGTCCCCCAAACGCGTTGGTGCCGAGCCCGATCGAAGACACCCTGATGCCGGTGCGCCCAAGCGGCAGAAACTCCATCCCAGGTCCTCCAGATCTAGCTCTGCCGGTTCAGGGATTTCGCTCCAAAGGACCTGCGCAGCGCCCTGCCGGAAGGCTTCTGGATCGCCTGTATGTACCGGTCCCAGGGGTAAGGCCCCGGATGGACGGCGACCTGCGGCTGCAGCGAGTCCATCTTGGTCTGTTTGGCGACCCGCGTGCTCCCCGTCTGCCTTCGCTCTCTTCGCATAAAGATCACTCCCTAGAGGTCTCTTAGATGTAAGCTTCTACCGGTGAGATTCGGTTCCGGTTTCTTGGAAGGTAGGCCTCTAGCGTAACACACATTTCGATCTTATGCCGGACCGGCCTCTCGGGTGTTTGCCGCAGCAGTCGTTGCTTTATGGCCCAAAATGTGTCATACTAGATGAACATCAGTACGTTGCGCCGCCGGTTGGCAAGACCGGATAACAGCGGGGTTTGAAGGGCAAGGAGGGGGGATGCAGCCCCCCATTTTTCTTGTCGACACAAACATGAGGGTAGAGGAATGGGTGTGGAACTGTGCAAGGCCTGCGGAAGCCCGAAGCCTTCGGTGGCCGCCGTGCAAGGGGACGACTTCTGCTCAACGCGGTGCGCGCGAATTTATTACGGCACGCTGACGGCTCGCCCGGCGCGTGGGGTTACCGGGGCGCGGCCCGCGTCACTCCGCAGGCCTTCTCGGAGGCTGCCTCCTGCCTCTCTCAACGGGGGTCGAAAAACCGTAACGGCAAGGCGCGGCGTCTAGACGAGTTCTCGCAGCCTGGGGCAACCGGTCCGAAGATCGTCCGGGGAACCGGACCGAGCAATAAGGCCGCGTGTGACTGGGGAATGATCCCGCGGTAGAAGGGTCCGCGTCGGGGCCATCCCGGGGTGCGGCCAGAACGCGACGGTGACCCCAAGGAGCACCAGCCCGATCCCCACCAGAGCCGGCATCGCGCGATGCCGCGGGCCTAACTTCTCCAGAGCGATCACCGCAGATACCGTTGCCATCCAGCGAAGATCCATGACGCCGAGCGCGAGCAGCGCCAGCATGAGCCCCGCGCAGCATCCCATGCAGTCGGCTCCATGCGCCAGCCCCATGCGGAATGCCCCTGTGCGCCCATCGCGCCAGTGCAGAGCCAGGTACTCAAGCGGCCCCCGGCAGCGGGTCAGGCATGCCCGCTTCAGAGGCGTGAACTGGTACAGCCCCGCAACGATCACCAGGGCGCCGGTCAGCGCCGCCAGGCGTCCGCTCAGCCCGGCCGTGGAGGCGAGTACGGCGCCCACCCCCACATAGCCCGCATAGGCGAGCGCGCCGAATGCCTCCCAGACCGCCAAGTAGCCGGCCACGAAGAGCGGTACAGAGCCTTGCCTCCGCGTTCTGACGACGGCCGCATAGACGAGGACGACGGGCCAGTTGGACGGGAACATCATCGCGGCCATCATCACGATCCAGATCAGCAGGAAGAGCGCCGCGCTCGTGAAGCCGAGCCGCCCGCCCATCCCGAGGCTCATCGGCACGCCGGCCATCGTCAGGCGGTCCCCGGCGGCAGTCTGCCAGACGGTCGCCGCCCATGCCAGGACCGTCAGCACGGCCAGCCCACCGAGAATCGACAGGGCTGCGACCCGGTCGGGACTCGAGCGTATGGGCGGAACTGCCGCCATCGAGACCTCCTGCTCCGGGTCCGCGCGGCCTGCGTCAACTCCTGCTGTTGCTCAGCGCACCCCAGGTGGCCACGCAGAACGGTACCACGTACGTCAGCGGGATCTGCCAGATCAGCGACGCCCTCAGATCGCCCGTCAGCAGAGCTGCGCCCTGGTTGATCGTCACCAGGATCGTTCCCACAACCAGCCCCGTCAGCGCCGACCGTCGCAGCATCGGCCGGCAGCGGATTGCGCAGGACAGGCACCGCACCTGCCCGTCGAGCACGAACCGCGATGTCTCAACGAGCGACCGATGACAGGAGGCACAGACTGCGCTCGCCGGCGAGGCCTCAGGCAACGAATCCCTGGTTGGTGTGTTCGCCATGGGGCGGAGTAAAATGAACGCACACGGGTCTTGGCGGCCCTGGTTTGATTCTCCTCCCGTCCGCGGTAGGAAGATCGCAGAGGCGCCTCGCATATCCCAGCAGAATGCCTGAACTCCCGTTCATTACGGTGCTTGCCGAGAACCTGCGGCCGCTGGTCGAGGGCCGCGTGATCGAAGACGTGCTCGTCCGGGGCGCGTCGGTCCTCAAGACGTTTGACCCGCCGGTCACCGGCCTGATCGGCCGCCAGATCACCGGGATCGAGCGCCGGGGGAAGCTCCTGGTGTTTCGCCTCACCGGCGGAGTGGTCGTGGTCATCCACCTCCGGCGCAACGGGCGTCTTCAAGTCTTGCCCAGAACGAAGGGGCGGAGGGCGAAGGATCTGGCGATCGCCTTCGCGTTTGCCGACGGAACCGACCTGCGGATGGTCGAGTTAGGCCCCAAGAAGGCGGCTTCGGTCTGGCTGTTTCCCGCGGGGCGCGAGGGGGCCGGCGAGCCGCTGGCATCGCTTGGGATGGAGCCGCTCTCGCCGCAGTTCTCGCGCGAGGCGCTGGCCGCCATGCTGCGGGAGGAACGCACGCAGATCAAACGCTTTTTGACCCTGCAGCGTTACGTTGTCGGAATCGGCAACACGTTCGCCGACGAGATTCTCTGGGAGGCCCGGGTGTCTCCACAGGCGATGACCACCACGCTCGCCGGCGACGAGGTCGCCCGGCTCCATGATGCGATCACGGCGACCCTGGAGGGGGCGATCGCGTCGCACCGGAAGGAGTACGACGGTTCCCTCCCCATGCGGGAGCCGCTTCACCTCCTGCGGGTCCACCGGCACGGCAAGGAGCCGTGCCCGCGGTGCGGGACACCGATTGCGGTCATCTACTATGAAGACCGGGAGACGTACTACTGCCCCACCTGCCAGGCCGGCGGGAAGGTCTACGCGGACCGGCGGCGATCGAGGCTCCTCCGGTGAAGGGAGGATGGGAGTGCTGAGACGAGCGGCCTCTTGCGTGATTAGCCGCGGCGGCGCGGCGCTCATTGCGGCGGCCGCGATCGGGATCGGCGCCGGTGATCTGCGGGGGGCCGGTGTCTACGGCGGAGCGGCCGTCCGTGCCTCTCCCGCTTCGCCCCTGCGCGCGCAGGGGGAGGTGTCGCCCTTTCGAGAGTATCGCGTGCCGCCTGGATCCCACCCGCACGACGTCGCCCCGGCGCCCGACGGGACGGTCTGGTACACGGCGCAGACCGCGGGTGAACTCGGACGGCTCGACCCGGCGACCGGCGGCATCCGCCGTGTCAAACTGGGGGAGGGGTCCGCGCCGCACGGCGTCATCGTGGGTCCGGACGGGGCGCCGTGGGTCACCGACGGCGGCCTGAACGCCATCGTCAGGGTCGCCCCCATGACTGGCGAGATCCGGCGGTTTTCGCTGCCGGCGGCGCGCGATGCCGCCAACCTCAACACCGAGGCGTTCGACCGCCGGGGGATCTTGTGGTTCACGGGGCAGAGCGGCGTCTACGGGAGAGTGACGCCGGCCACGGGGCGCGTTGAGGTCTGGGAGGCTCCGCGCGGGCCAGGCGCGTACGGGATGGCCGCAACGCCGGAGGGTGTGATCTACTTCGCGTCCCTCGCCGGGAGCTACATCGCCCGCCTCGATCCCGGAACCGGCGCCGCTGCGGTGCTGCAGCCGCCCACCGCTCATCAAGGGGCGCGCCGGATCTGGTCGGACTCGCGGGGACGCCTCTGGGTGAGCGAGTGGAACGCCGGCAACCTGGCGCGCCTCGATCCGTCCACGAACCGGTGGCGGGAATGGCGCCTGCCCGGCGCCCAGCCTCAGCCGTACGCGGTCTACGTGGACGGCCGGGACGCGGTCTGGCTGAGCGATTGGGGGTCCAACGCGCTGGTGCGGTTCGACCCGGCGCGGGAGCATTTCGACGTCTTCCCATTTCCGACGGCTTCGGCCGGTGTCCGCCAGTTGAACGGCCGCCCCGGCGAAGTGTGGGGCGCCGAGTCCGGGGTGGACAAACTGATGGTCTGGAGGCTGCCGTGAGACGCGGCCGGTCCGCGGGCGATTTGCCGCCGGAGAGCGAGATGCTGCGGCGGGAGATCCTCCAGCTCCTCGACGATACGATGGGCCGCAGGAACTGGGCTCACTCGGGGCTGACCGCGGCGCTCAGAGGGCTGCGGCCGGAGGAGGCGATCTGGGAGCCGGCCGCCGGGCACTCGGTCTGGGAGCAGATCAATCATATCGCCCATTGGAAGCGGTACATTGTGCGGCGGGTGCAGGGGACGTCCTCCGGTACAAACCAGGCGTGGCCTGCGGCGGGGCGGACGCCCGCGGAGCTGCGGAAGGCGATCGCGGGGCTGGAGGCTCTGCATGACGATCTGCGCAGGGCCGTGATGCGTCTCAGCGCCGGCGAGCTCACGCGGAAGCGCCGCCGGTACAGCCACGCGCAGCTGCTGTTGGGAGGGGCCGCGCACGAATCGTACCACATCGGGCAGATCTTCCAGACCCGAAAGCTCTACCGCCTTCGACGGGCCGGCTCACCCTAGGGCGCGGCCCCCCCAGGGGGCGCTACTGCGCAACCTTCAACGTGGCGATCATCCCGGCCTGGCGGTGGCCCGGGAACGTGCAGACGATCGTATAGGTCCCCGGCGCCACGGTCCCCTTGACCTCCGCGCTTGCGCCGGGCTCGATCACGGCGATTTCGGCGACCTTCTTCTGGGCCGCGTCCTGGAGGACGAAGTTGTGCTCGATCGACCCTTCGTTCCTGACGACGAACGTGACTTCTCCCGCTCCCGCCGCCGCCTCCGGCGGCTCGTACAGGAACTCCTTCGCGACGAGCGTCACCGCCTTCTGGGCGGCGACTCCCGGCCGTGTCATTGGCGCCGCTCCCCCGAGGGCGAGCATCACAGCGGCGCCGGCGGCCAGGCGGACGGTTGAAGGCCCGGCGATCAAGTCACGCTGACCGGGTGGCTGACGATCCCGCCGTAGAGATACCCCTGCTCGTTGAACGGGACTTTCAAGGGCTGGGTGTTGCCGCGATCGTCGGTGGCCCGCGCGATGAGCCCGTAACGGCCCGGCGTGGCGTTCCACGCGAGATCCCAGCGCACCCAGGCCTGGGCGATGTTTGGCTCCCTCAGGTTCGCCGGCTGCCACGTCTTGCCGCTGTTGAGGCTGACGACCACCTTGGTGATCTTGCCCTGCCCCGACCAGGACCGGCCGCGGAGGAGGCGCCGGCCGGCGCTCACCTCGCCGTCCCAGACGAGCTCGAAGGCGCTCTTGACGACCTGGGAGGTCAGCCGCGGTCCCTTGGACGGCGGGTCGGGGTCGTAGTCGGGGCCGATCAGGATGTAGTTATCTGTGTTCCAGGGCGAGAACAGCGCCTCGTCGGACACCTCGATCCGTCCCACCCACTTGGTGTTGGCCACCCCGACCCACCCGGGCACCAGCATGCGCAGGGGGAACCCGTGATCCGGCGGCAGGATCTGCCCGTTCATTGCATAGACCAGCAGGGTGTCGTCGGCGATCGCCTTGGAGATCGGCATCGGCCGGCGCACCTTGAGCTCGTCGACGCCCTCGGGCATCACATCGCGGGCCGTGCGCTGGAGGCCGCAGCGGTCCAGGACCTCGCGGAGCGGCACGCCCGTCCACTCGGCGACGCCGATGGCGCCGAGGTGCCACTGGCCGCCCTGCGCCCGTTTGCCGTACGCGGCTTCGAAGAAGCTCCGGCCGTTGCCGGCGCACTCGACGAAGCGCATCACCGACACCGAGGGCAGCCCGAGGATGTCATCGTACGTGAACTCCTGAGGATGCGCGACCCCGGAGCCCTCCACACGCAGCCGCCAGGCAGCCTGGTCCACACGAGCGGTGCGGCTGTGGTCCCGGACGAAGAACAGCTCGTTGGGGACCTCGTAGCCGCGGTTGTACATGACCTCCCAGCGCATCTCCTTGTTGCTGCCGAAGTCGTTGAACCATTCCGGGGGGGTTGGTTTGACCACGAGATCTGTCGCCGGGGCTGCCCGGACCGTCCGGCCGCGGGCGGGCTGCCCGAGCCCCGCCGCCGCCGCGCCCGCCGCTCCCGCGCCGGCCGCCAGCAGCCCGAACAGGCGCCTGCGGGAGACACCCATGGCTTTCGCCCGTGCCCACAGCCATTCGTCGGCTCTGGCCTGTGCGTAGACGCGCTCATCCCGGAAATCCTCGCGCATGCGTCGACACCGTCCTTCGTGGGATCGTCTCCGAGGTGTACCGCCGATCTACATGCCCAATTCTGCGCCGCGTGCGGCCATCCTCTCGCGGGCCGCCCGGGCCTTCACTGGGGCGTCGCCGGCGGACGCTTCTCCCGCGCGCGCCGCGGCCCCGGCACATCCTTCTCCCCCGAGTCGATCGAGGCGCTCTGGGTTCGCCCGGCATTGCGGGCCGCCGCGGTCACTGCGGCGCCGATCACGGTGTAGCGCGGCTCGAAGAACGACCGGATCACCTCGAGGTTGCCGTAGGAGTCCGGCAGCGCTTCCTCGCCATCCCGGACCTCGAAGACGGTGAAGCGGGCGGGCGCTCCGGGCGCGGCCTGCCCCCAGTCCTCGAGCCCGAGAAAGCGGGCCGGCGCCACCGAGACCCGCTCCACGACATCGTCGGCCGACATGCCGACGGTGATCATCTTGCTCATGGTGGTGGGGAGGTCCCAGACGGGCCCGTTCACATTGCCATTGTGCAGGTCGGTGCTGATTGTGGCCGGCAGCAGGCCCCGTTCGATCGCGAAGCGGGCCGTGGAATAGTGGAAGCTGCCCTGGCCGTGCCCGGTATCGAGAATGAGCCCCGCGGCCGCCATGGTCTGCATCCGCCGGAACACCGGCTCGTGCCGGTTGAGGGCCGTCGTGATCTTGCCGGTGAAGCAGTGCGTGACCACATCGCCCGGGTCCAGGATGTCGAGGATCTCGTCGAGCGTCGGCGGCGCCTCGCCGATGTGGACCACGAGCGGGAGATGGACGGCCTGGGCGAGGGCCTTGGCGACCCGCACGGGGGTCATCCCCCACTCGCGAACCACCTGGCTGCTGGCCCGCACCTTGATCCCTCGGATCAGATCGCGGTTCGCCTCGACGCAGGCGGCGGTGCGGTCCGGGTCCAGGACCGGATCGCCGATCAACTCGCTGACGCGGTTGGCCGCGACGAGACCGATCGTGCTGATGTTCAGGAACGCGAGGATGGGAAACGGCGAGGGCTCGATGATGAACTCGCGGAGGCCGTGGAAGTTGGCCTCCCCCGCGCTGCCGCAGTCGACCGCGAGGCCGACCCCGGTGGCCGGGCCGACCAGTTCGGGCCTCAGGGAGAGCCACGTCCCCCCGTAGTAGCAGTGCACGTGCAGGTCGATCCAGGCGGGCGACACCCACGCGCCTTTGAGGTCGGTGACCGTGTCGAACCCCTCCCGGCCGTCGACGCGGGCCGGCTCGACCACCCGGCCGTCGCCGTCGATCCCGATGTCGACCGGCGAATTGTGGGCGAGTCCTCCCAAGTTGAACGCCCTGCCGTTGCGGAGCAGCACCGTGCCCACGAGCGTTCCTCCTTCCGCGTCCCGATCGTCCTCGCAGTCCGGCCCCACGCCGCGCGGCGCGGGCTCCCGGTCACGCGTGCCGGAGCCGGGGATCCAGGAAGTCCCTCAGTCCGTCGCCGAGCAGGTTGAGGGCGAGCACGCTCAGGATGATGGCCATCCCGGGGAAGATGCTGATCCAGGCCGCCTGCCGCAGATAGACCTGTCCGGCGCTGATGATCCCGCCCCAGGTCGGGATCGTGGGCGGCACGCCGACCCCCAGAAAGCTGAGCGCGGCCTCTCCCAGCATCGCATACGCGGTGATG
>DATHLI010000471.1:0-3991 GCA_035488355.1 bacterium
CGACACCAGCGAGGATAGCTCGTACACGATCTTCAAGGCCGGCACCACCCAGGTCGGCGGCATGATGGCGCGGCCGCCCCGGCTGAAAGACGTCCCTCCGAACTGGCTCACGTACTTCGCCGTTGCGGACTGCGACGGCGCTGCCAAGCAAGTCGGGGAGCTCGGCGGTACGGTGCTCAAGGCACCCGACGACATTCCGAACGTAGGCCGGTTTGCGGTCTGCAAAGACGGTCAGGGCGCGGTGTTCGCGGTCTTCACACCCAAGACCCCGTAACTGCCGTTGCGAAGTCGGTGGGTGGTGGGTCGGCCAACCGACCCACCATCCATCAAAGAGAATCTGCACATCAACGTAGAGCTCGCGTATCCCCTGGATTTCATTCCTGTTCCTGACGGATGGGAGGACAGGAGTCCCTTCATCAGGCAGGAGGGACGGGCGTTCTTTTACCACTTCGATCTCTACGCCCAGGCGCTCGCCAAGATCGAGCGGGGACATGCGCAAGACTTGACCGATGTTCAGGAGATGTTGCGTCGAGGCCTCATGACCCCGCCAGAGGACTGGAATACTTTGCCGCTGTCGAGCCCCTCCTGTACCGCTACCCATCCAATCGATCCTCGAGCCCTTCACGCCGCTGTAACCGACGCGTTCCGGCGCTCCTGAGACGGTGGGATTCGCGCCGCGGTCCGACGCCGCCGCTTACGGCCGGCGCAGCACCTGGGGAGTCTTGACCTGGACGAAACTCACCGGCAGTAAGGACCGCGGCAGCCGGATGATGCTGAACGGCGTGGACGGGACGCCGCCCTCGGCCGCCGGCATCGGGCGAGTATCCCTGAAGGTGTACCATACGACAAGCCGGTCGGGGTCGCGGGTGACGCGGACGATGGCGACGGCGGCCGGACCGCGGATCTCACCGGCAAACACCCCAATGACCATGTCACGGGTGAAATCCACCCGGGGGGCCGCACCACCTGCCGGGTCATCGTGCCGGCGCCACAAGGTGCGCCACACGGCTTCGTTGCGGACGACCAATCGGCTCGGGGTTCGGATACTCGAGGTGGTGCCCGCGGCGATGGTCACAAACGGGAGCGGAACGCCGCTCGGGACCTGGGCCGCGGCGGGCGACGGCGCGAGCGCAGCCAGCAGGATCACCGCAAGGAGTCGGGGCGCCTGCATCCCCCGACGCGCCCGCGGGGGCCGCGGCCGGACGCCGTCTGCCGGTCCAAAGACTTGAGCGACTCTCCTCATGATCATGCCTCCATTACGCCGTGCCTACAGTCTTCGTACGGTTCCGGCAAGGGCTTCGGTTCCCGGACGGTTGCGATCGCGGGGAAGGACAAAGGGGACGTGAAGCGCGGTCGGTGGCGCCCTTTCAGCGCGCGCCGGGAACGGTTGCCGGGACCGGGGGTCTGGGGATGGGGCCGACCCACCGCAGGACGGTGATCCCGCCGCCGTTGGCGTCGGCCATGTAGAGGAGCCCCGTGTCGCGATCCTGATACACTTCCCGGACCTGCCGGTTGGGGAACCGCCCCGGGTACCGCGGTGAGAGATAGTACCCCACCTCGCGCGGCAGGAAGGGGTCGGAGATGTCCCAGGCGCGGAGCCCCTGCTCGATCCACGCCGTGTAGAGCAGACCGGGCGAGCGGAAGTCGAACCACGGATGGTGGACGTATCCGCCGTTCGAGGGGCAGACAAATTTCCCGGTCGCGCGGTCAACGTTGTCGGTGACATGGGGGATGCGCAGTGTCGCAATGACCTGGGGGTTGGAAAGATCCGAGATGTCGACAATGCGGCCGTACCCGGGTGGGCAGGCGATGATCTCATCCGTGAGAACCACCAGCGTGGGAACCTTGGTTGCGTCTGTGATCACGGGCGCCGCCGTGTGCGTCGCTCCGGTGGCGCCGCCGTGGAAGGGCGGGACATAGTCCAGGCGCGAGATGACCTCGGGGTGAGTCCGGTCGCTCACGTCCACGATCACCATGCCGGCGTCCCGCCAGGCGACGTAGAGCCGGTTGTTGTGGTAGTTGACCTCGTGGCACCAGATACGCTGAGGAGATCCGTCCAGGTTGTTCTGGTCCCTTGGCTCATACGTCTCTTCCAGATACTGCCCCTGGATGTGGACGGCACTCACGAGGGCGGGCCGCTCCGGGTCTGCGTAATCGAGGATCAGAAGCTCGTGGTTCGCCGGTTTGGTTTGCGCCGTCGTCGCGCACCCGTAGACGTACCGGTCGTCGATCTCGAACCCGTGCGTGGCCCCGTGCGGCAGCGTCAGGTAGAAGCCCAGCCGCTGGGGAGTGCGGGGGTTGGAGACATCGTAGAACGCGAAGCCCGCCTGCGCCACGGGACCTCCCGCCGGCTGCTGCGGGTTGGCCGCGCTGGAATCCATGCCGACGACCAGGATCTTCCTCGCGGGATTCAGGCGGAGATAGCTGCACCGCGTCCCAGGGTTGCAGGGGATGAAGCTGATCGCCTTCATGTCGGCGGGGTTGCTCACATCCGCGATCAGGACGCCGAAGCAGGTGGGCGGATCATCGTACCCGGCGAAGTACCCCACGCCTTTGTAGACGCGCGGGACGTTGAAGCCGCACCCCATCCCCCGCTGGCGGGCGGACTCCGTGAGCCACTCGCCCTTGAAGTAGCTGTGGCCGACGATCTCAAAGTTCTTGCTCTGCGAATAACTGATGGTTTCTCCGAGGTCGAGGGTGTACGGCTTTTGGCCGGGCAGCAGCGCAGGCTCCGGGACCTTGCTGCCCGCCCCCTGGCCGGCCGTGAATGCCGACCCGAAGAGCAGCACGACCGCGGCGACGATGGCGGTGACACCAAGCACCTGGCTCTTCATGCCGGGCTCCCTCTCTTTGGCTTATGTGGCCTGACGGCGCGCGCCGCCGCCGGGGACATGCGCCTGCCGCGGCAGAGCCCGTTTGAGGTCGCCGGGCGACCGGAAGCGGCTGAGCGCGAAGAGGCCGATGGGCTGCGCGGTCCTGCCCTGCAGCGCCAGATCGGCGAGGACCTCGCCGACAACGCTCGCGAACTTGAAGCCGTGCCCCGAGAAGCCGCAGGCCACCGTGACGTTCTCGTGCGCCGGGTGGCGGTCGATGATGAAGTGGAGATCCGGGGTGTTCGTGTACATGCAGGTGGCCGTCGCCAGCAGGCTGCCGGCGGCGTCGGGCATCAGCGAGGCGAGATGGTCGCGCATCCGCGCCTTCTCATCATCGCCGACCTGCCGGCGGATCGTCTGCGGCGTGGTGACCTCGGCGAACACATGATGGAACCCGACCTTGAGCCCCTGGCCCTCGATGTACGGAAAGCCGTAGGCATAGTTGCCGTGGTCCTCCCACATGTAGATGGGGAGGCGCTTGAACTCCTCGACGCGGGCCCGCGGTTCAAACCAGTAGAGCACCGCGCGGGTCACCTCCAGCGGGACGCCGAGGTTTTGTAGGAGCTGACCGGTCCATGACCCCGCGGTCACGACGAGGTGACCGGCTTCGTAGGTCCCCCTGGCTGAGCGGACGCTCACCCGGTCCGGCCGCGCCGCCCAGGACGTCGCGGCCTCGTCGAAGCGGAGATCGGCCCCGGCCCGCCTGGCCAGGTCGATGTGCGTGCTCACGCACTGCTCGGGATTGAGGATGCCGGCCTCGTATTCGAGGAGGGCCACCTGGCCGGGCTGAGGCCGGAGCACCGGGTAGCGTTTCCGGATCTCTGCCGCGTCGAGCATCTCGTGGGGGATGCGGTGGGTGCGGGCGCTCAGGGCCGCGCCGGCCACCCCCTCGGCCTCGGGAGCGCCCAGGTGGAGCGCGCCCGTCCTGGTCAGCAGGGTCGTGCCGGCCGCGCGCTCCAGGTCATGCCAGAGATCATAGGCGCGGAACAGGAGCGGGACGTAGTCCGGTCCTTCGAAATAGGCCTGCCGGATCACGCGGGTCCGCGCGTGCGAGGACCCCCGATCGTGCGCGACCCCGAACTGCTCGAGCCCCAGCACGCGCGCTCCGCGCCGGGCCA
>DATHLI010000472.1:0-7530 GCA_035488355.1 bacterium
GTCACCATCGATCGAGGGGAGCTCCTCACGGCGCAGCAGCTGGACCGGCTGGCCGAGCCGTACCTCAGGTACAAGGACACCCCGAGCGGCATCTCGCCGCGGGCGATGCCCGGCCACCCCAAGGCCGTGCACCAGACCTGCAGCGACGAACACGACGAGTACGGCCACTTCGAGGACGAGGATCGGGCGAACCGCCTGAAGATGGCGGGGAAGCGGTGGCGCAAGTTCCAGCACATCGTCGACGACCTGCGCGGGCCGACGATCTACGGTCCGGAAGGCGCCGGGCTCACGCTGATGGGATGGGGCAGTTCGTACGGGGCGATGCGGGAGGCGGTCGACCTCCTCAACGCCCGCGGGACGAAGACCAACCTCCTGCACTTCGTCGACATCTGGCCCTTCCCCGAGGCGCAGGCGGCGCCGCTGATCGAGGCGGCGCGCCAGCTCGTCGCCGTGGAGGGGAATCAGAGCGGGCAGTTCGCCCATCTGGTGCGGGCGGTGACGGGACGCCGGGCCGATCGCATGGTCCTGCGGTGGGACGGCCGGCCGCTCAGCCCGGAGTACATCATCGAGCAGCTCGAGGAGGCCAAGGTCCATGCTTGACGTCAAGACGTACAACAGCCCGATCAAGGTGACGTGGTGCCCCGGGTGCGGGGACTACGGCATTCTCAACGCGGTCAAGAGCGCCCTCGCGCAGTTGGAGATTCACCCGCACGAGGTCATGTTCTTCTCCGGCATCGGGTGCGGAAGCAAGCTGCCCGATTACATGAACGCGAACTCCTTTACGACCATTCACGGCCGGTCCCTGCCGATCGCGATGGGGACGAAGCTCGCCAACCACGACCTGCACGTGATCTGCATCACCGGGGACGGCGACGGCTACGGCATCGGGGGCAACCATTTCATCAGCATCCTGCGCCGCAATCCCGACATCGTCCACATCGCCGAGAACAACATGGTCTACGGCCTCACGAAAGGTCAGTACGCGCCCACCAGCGAGCATGGGTTCGTGGCCAGCACAACGCCCGAAGGCAGCATCGAGATCGCGTTCAATCCGCTGGCCACCGCGATCAACGGCGGCGCGACGTTTGTCGCCCGCGGGTTCTCGGGGGATCCCAAGCACCTCGCCAAGCTGATCATGGCGGCGGTCCAGCACCGCGGGTACGCGCTGGTCGACGTGCTCCAGCCCTGCGTCATCTACAACAAGATCAACACCTACGACTACTACCGCGAGCGCGTCTACAAGCTCGAGGAGGCGGCGGGCTACGACCCCGCCGACCGCGATGCGGCGTGGCGCAAGGCCCACGAGTGGGGGGAGAAGATCCCCATCGGGATTCTCTATCAGGCGGCCGGGGTGCCGACCTACGAAGAGCAGGTGTCGGAACTCCGCGTCGGCCCCGTCGCAAAGCGCCAGCTGGCGCCCCTGACGGGGGCGCAGGCGGATGCGCTTCGGCGGGAGTTCTTCTAGGGGGATGCCCGTGGCGCAGGCGGACCGGGTCGGGGAGTCGGTCGCCGCGCGGCGGCCCACGCCCGGGACAGTAAGCGAGCGCCTGACGCTGCTCGAGCGGGAGGGGTACCGGACGACGCCGCAGCGGCGGGCGATCCTCGAAAGCATGCTCGGCGCCGGCCGCGAGAACGTGACGGCGGAAGAGATCTGCCGCCGCGCCCGGGCCGTGTGTCCCACGGTCAACCTGGCCACCACCTACCGCACGCTGGACCTGTTCGGGCGGCTCGGCATGGTCCGCCGCCTCACCTACGGCGACGGCCGGAGCGTCTTTTGCCCGAACGTCCACCCGCACTACCACGGGACGTGCCTGCGCTGCGGAGCGGTCGTGGACGTTCCGCGGCGCCGGGTCACCAAGACCATCGAGCAGGAGCAATCGAAGCTCACCGACGGGGCGTTCGTGGTGGTCGGGCACCGCATCGAGTTCTACGGGTACTGCGCGGGCTGCCGCGCCTCCGAGGCGTCTCCCGGGACGTAAGGCCGATGCGCCGCGCCCGGGCCGCTGTCGTCGGACTGGGCGGGGCTGTTCTGCTCTGGCCGCTCCTGTCGTGGCTGTGCGCGGCGGGAGGCTTCGCCGCCGCGGCCGCGCCCGCGGGGGGCGGGGCGTCCGGCACGCCCTCGAATGTCCGGGCCGACCAGGTGTCCGTCGACAGCCGGGGCGCCACGCTGCTGGCGGCCGGGCACGTCTCGGTGACGTACGGGACGCTGCGCGTGACGAGCGACTCCCTGCGCCTCAACCGGTCCGACGGCACCGCGGTGTTTCAGGGACACGTGGCCGCGACGGATCCCGCGGGCCGGGCCCTGGGCGATACCGTCACCCTCTTCGCGACCCGGGACGGCCGGGTGGTCCGGGCGCTGCTGGACGGCCATGCCTCGGTGGAGACCCCAGCGTACGCCGTGATCGCCGACCGCATCGACGCCGACCGGGCACGCGACCGCATCACGGCCGATGCGCACGTCACGCTCTTCGCCCAACCCGACGTGATCGTCACCGGCGCCCGGGCCACCTACGATCACCGCAGCGGCGACGCGGTGATCCTCGGCTCGGCGTCGGCTCCCGCCACGGTCCAGAACCGCGACGGACGCATCGCGGGAGCCCGCGTGGACTTCTCCCGCAAGGACATGAGGGCCGTGATCCGAGGGCCCGTCACCGCAGACCTCTTCGACGCGACGCTCATAGCGGCCGGGGCGACCATCGACCTCCGGCGGGGGATCGCGGTGTTCGCCGGCGGGGCGGTGGTGTCGCGGCGGCAGGGGAGGCTCGAGGCGGATGAGATCACGGTCTTCTACAGGGATCGGCGGTTCATCGCGGAAGGGCGCACCCACATGACGTACCGCGATGCTGAGGAGACCCCGGCTCCCTAGCCCGTCACGGCTCCATCACGTTGGTGTCATGATGCGGCCGGGCACCATCGAGGGTCGACCGCGCAGAGGCCGTGGCGGGGCCGCCGTTTCCGAGCCGCCGGAGATGGGATAAGTACCGCTCGGTGACGACGGCGCCCGTGAGCACCCGGCTGAGTGCCGGAACGCCCCACTGCCGGCACCGCTTGACCCAGGCCGGAAGATTCCCGGCATGGACCACGCCGAATCCGCGCTGCAGCAGATTGAGCCAGCGATGAAGGGCGGTCTGCGAGGTGATCAACCGTACCTCCAGGCTGGGGTGTCGGGAGTAGAACCGTTTCGCGCTCCTGGCGCGTTCCGCCTGGAGGTTCAGCATCTGCGCGAGCCCTTCCGCCGCGGCCTGGGGTTGATAATGATACAACCGAGCATCTGCGCGATACACGCGCCTGAGCCCCAACTGCCGCAGCCGCACCCCCATCTCGAGTCCTTCCCAGTCCGCCAGCGTTTCATCAAACAGACCGGCCCTGAGGAGATGCTCGCGGCGAACGGAAGCGTTGCTCGTGTCAAAGAAGGACGTATTCAGGTCCAAGAGACTCCAACGCGCAACGAAGGGATGGTCCAGAGAATCGACGCTGATAATGGGCCCGCGGCAGATGATGTCCCCGCGGCTCTCGCGGTGGGCTGCCAGATGACGCGCGAGGAACGACTGAGGCACCAGCCCGTCGCTGTCGACGAACACGATCAGGTCGCCGCGTGCCTCGCGGATGGAGCGATTGCGGACGACGGAGAGGCCGCGGTGGTCCGGGAATCTGAAGGAGCGCATCTGGCACTTGGCCTGTCGCTGCGCCGCGGTGATGACGGCGGTGGTCTCGTCCGTCGACCCATCATCGACGACCACAATCTCGTAGCGCGCAGGGTCCAGCGATTGATCGGTCAGTGTGCGCAGGCAATGCCCGAGGACCCATGCACGATTCCGCGTGACGATGGTGACGGTGATCTCGACTCCGCTGCGTTCGGCGGCCGTCATGCCGAAGAGCCACCCACCCCCAGCCGTCTGCTTTCGATCGTGTTTCCCCCACCGCGGGCCGGGAGGCTGTCCCTCCCCCCACCGTCCACAGGTCGGCGCCAATGGACCGGCGCCGGTGTACTATTGTAGCATGCGCAGGCGCGTAACTGCCGACGCGAGGCCACCCGGGAGAAGGTCCGAGGCTCCCGGGCCTTCGCATCGCCCCGCCGGGGCGCCGGAGTAGGCGAGATGCGGGCGGCGCTCCGATGGTGTGGCGCGGTGGCGGTGGGCGTCGCGGCCTTCGAGGGGCTCGATCTCGCCGCGTCCCGGGCGCCGATGCTGTCCTGGTTCACCCTGGCGTCGCCGTTTGTGGCGGGGGCTGCGGCGGCCTGGACGGCCGGGCCCGGAATCGTTGCCCCCCTCCTCGTCGCCGCCGCCGTGCCGTGGGCCCGCATCGGCGTCGACCGAGCGGTCGGGATGCTGCACGGCGTGACGCTCCCGCCGGAGATCGGCCCCCTGGTCATCGCGTTCTTCGGGGTCTCGTGGACCGGGATGTCGGTGACCGCCGGCGCCGCGGTGACGGTCGCCCGCCGGGTCGCGGGGAGAGCGGTGCGCGGACGGGCCTCTACGGCTGCTCCCCGCGCGTGACGTAGTTGTAGACGGTGCGGTCGCGGTAGGCCAGGGCGAACTGCACGGCGGCGTCACGCGTGCGCCCGACGTGGCTGTAGGCCATCCCCAGCAGGTAGCGGATCGCGTTGTTATTGGGATCCAGGCGAACCCCTTCCTCCCACTGCGCGATCGTATTCTTCGTGTCCTTTCGGTCCGCGTAGACATAGCCAAGGTAGCCGTGGTTGATGGCATTGCGCGGTTCCTGCCGGGTGATCTCCCGCAGCTCCTGCAGCGCCGTGTGATGGTCGTCTTCGGTGAACCAGGAGGCAAACGCCAGTTCATAGCGGGCCAGCAGATTGTGCGGATCCTGCTGGACTTCTCCGGCGGCGCGGGCGGACGCCTGGCGCGCCACCGTTTCGCGCCGGCCGTCGCCCCCGATCATCTGGTCGATCTGCTTCAGGGTATGCCACCAGTCGATCAAGGCGCCGTCATGCGCGTACACGAGCGCGAGCCGCAGCGCCACCTCGGGATCCGGCTTCGAGGCGAGCTGGGCCTTGAGGCGGGGAACGAGGGAGTCCCACATCTGTCCCGGGTGCTGGGCGCGGACGGGACTCACCGGAAGCACGATCGTGGCCACCAGGATCGCAAAGACCCCAGCGGCGATTCCCGCCGTGAACCGCGTCATACGGATCCTCCACACCAAGCGCGCGTCACGCCGTTGCCTGCGGCGCGGGCCGGGATCAGGGTAGATGAGATTCGACACCACTCACTATTCCCCCATCTCCCGGATCTCAGGACACTCCGGGTCACCCGGTCGCCGAGAGGACGGGGATGATCAGGTCGACGAGTGCGGGATCGAACTGCCGGCCGCCCTCGAGCCGGAGATCGGCGACGGCTTCATCCGTCGTCCAGGGCTTGCGGTGCGGACGTCGCGCGGTCATGGCGTCGCAGCCGTCGGCGATCGACAGGATCCGGGCTTCCAGCGGGATCCGGTCTCCGGCCAGCCCGGCCGGATAGCCGGCCCCGTCCCAGCGCTCATGGTGGGCCGCGACGATGGCGATGACCGCCTCGCTCACCCCCAGCGCGCGAAGCAGGGCCACGCCGCTGGGCACATGGCGGATCATCTGCGCCTGTTCCTCCGGGGTGAGCGCGCCGGGCTTGCGGAGCAGCGACCGGGGGAGCGCAAACTTGCCGATGTCATGGACCAGCGCGGCCCGAGCCAGCGCCTCCTGCCGCTCCTGATCGAGCCCGGCCAGCCGGCCGAGGTCCAGGCTCCACTGCCCGACCCGGCTGAGGTGACCTTCGTGTTCGATGCCCTCGGTGTGCAGGAGGCGGACCAGGTCCTGCGCCCCATCGGGAAGCCCCCAGAGGGCCTCGGTGAGCTCCATGGGAAGGGTCGGTCCGGCCCTGCGGGCCAGCTTTTGCTCGAAGACGCCCGCCTCCGCCGTCTCGAGCAACGCGTTCGCGTCAGTGCCGTCGCGAGGAGCGATCGCCCACCCCACCGTCAGGTGGACCGGGGCAGGCAGCGTGGCGGCCCGGCCGATCGCGGTCCTGATCCGCTCGACGACCATGGAGGCATCGGTCTCGCCGAGGCCGGGCGCCAGGATCGCAAACTGGTCTCCGGTGATCCTGGCGACGACATCGTGGCCCCGCGTCGCGTCCTGCAAGATTTGAGCGATCTGGACCAGCACCCGGTCGCCGGCCCGCTGGCCCGCTTGGAGGTTCACCTGCTTGAAATCCTGGATGTCGAGATGGACGAGCGCGAACGTGCCGCCGGTCCGTTTCGCCTGGGACAGTTCCTCAGCGAGGCGCCAGCCGAGCAGCCGGCGGTTCGCCAGCCCGGTCAGCGGGTCGGTCAGGGCGAGCACGCTCCGGGAGCGCGCCTCGCCGGCGACGAGCGCGGCTGCGAGGGCCAGCAGCGCGATCGCCGCGGCCGCGGCGATGAGGGGCACAGATGTGGGGGAACTCACGGGAACGACGGCCAGCACGTAACTCGCCACGCCGGCGGCTCCCAGCCCGATCGCTGCGGGCCAGCCCGGGAACAGCGCCGCTCCGAGGATGATCCAGGGGCCGTACGCCAGCGCCGCGAGGCCGCCCGCCGGGATGGCGAGGCTCACACTCAGCAGACCGAGCAGATACCCCGCCGCCCGCACGAGCATGGACGGCTCATACTCCAGCGCGAGCCCCGCCGCCACGCCGCAGGCGAGCGCAAACATCCCGGTCCCGCCCTGGTGGGCGCCCCACAGCAGCGCGGCCGAATACAGGCCGATCGCCGCGCCGGCCGCAGCCGGCAGATGCCGCGCGTTTCCAAAGATTTCCGCGGCGGCCGCCTGAGGCGGAGCCGCCGCCTGATCGGGCGCTCTCACGTCGCCTCCAATCGCCTCCGGGGCCTCAGGGTTCCGCGCCGACCCAGGCCTCCCCGCCTTCCCAGATCTCCTTCTTCCAGATGGGCACGGTCTGTTTGAGGGTGTCGATGGCGAATCGCGCCGCCTCGAACGCTTCGGCCCGGTGGGGGGCGGACACGCTGATCGCCACGCTCGCCTCCCCGACCTTGAGGCGTCCCGTCCGGTGGGCGATCGCCATCCGGGTGCCCGGCCACCGCCCGGCGATCGACCCGGCGATGTTCTCCATTTCGCGGCGCGCCAGGGTCTCGTAGGCTTCGTACTGCAAGTAGTCGACGCGTCTACCGCGGGCGTTGTCGCGCACCACTCCGAGAAAGAGCACGACGGCCCCGGCCCGGGGATCGGCCACCGCCGCGAGGAGCCGGTCGAACTGGATCGGCTGTTCGCTGATCTCGATCAGCGCCAGACCGGCGGTCGCCCCGCCGCTGACCGGCGGAATCAGGGCGACCTCGTCGTGCTCCCGCAGAACCCTCGCGCCGTCCACATATTCGTCGTTGACCGCATAGCCCGCCGGCGAAGGCTGGCGGGCAAGGGCGGGAAACCGCGCCACGAGCGCCGCCCAGACCGCCGGACCGCGGTCCCCGTCCTTCAGGGCGAGCTCCACTCTGGATGCGCCTGCGGCTTCCCGGTACGAGGCGAACAGCCGGACCGTGACCTTCACAGCCCCGATT
>DATHLI010000473.1:0-5120 GCA_035488355.1 bacterium
GTAAGGGGGTCCCTATGGGAACGGTTCGTGCGGTCGCGCCTCGCGGCCCGCGTTCGCGCCGCGCAAAGTCCTTCTTGTCTGCGCTGGCGTGGGGCGCCGCGCTGCTCGCAATCACCCTGCCGGTGATCGCGGCCGATGTGGCGCTGCCCTTGCCGAACGTAGAGATTCCGCCGATCAAGGGGAAGACCGGCTCCTTCGACATCATCGACATCGATCAGGCGGCCCACCTCATGTACGTCGGCGACCGGATCACGCAGGGGGTGGATATCTTCGACATCTCGACCCCCAGCGCCAGGTACCTCCAGACCGTGCCGACGGGGCCCGCGAACGGAGTCCAGATTGCGAAGAACGTGAACAAGGTGTTCGCCGGGACCAACGACAGCAGCGTGGCCATCATCGACGTCGATCCCGCCTCTCCGGCGCGCAACACCGTGATCGCGAAGCTCAACACCGGCGGCAGGAAGCGGGCGGATGAGATGGACTACGATCCCCGCGAGAAGAAGCTCTACGCGGCCAACAGCGACGATGGGATCGTGTCTGTGGTCGATGCCGTCCACAACACGATCATCAAGCAGTTCCGGGACATGGGTGAGGGGCTGGAGCAGCCCCGCTATAACCCCGGCGACGGGATGATGTACATGACCAGCTCCGATCAGAACGCCGTCTTCCAGTTCGATCCGAGGAACGACGTCCTGGTGAAGAAGTACGACGTTGGGATCCCGTGCAACCCTAACGGCCTGGCGATCAATCCGGCGACGAACCAGGCCCTGCTGGGGTGCTCGAACAAGGAGAAGCCCATGGCCGCCCTCTGGGACCTGAAGGGGCACGGTGTGATCACGACCTTCAGCCAGGCCGGCGCCGGCGACATGGCGTTCTACTATCCCAAGGAGGACCTGTACCTCTTCGCCGCCTCGAACTTCCCGCCGGGGGCGGTGCTGGCGATCTTCGGCGGCTCGCCCGTCCACTGGATCGCCAACATCCCGACGGCGGTGGGCAGCCACGCCCTGGGCTTCGACGAGACCAACCACGTGATTTACACGATCGACCAGCGGCCGAACAACTCCGGGCTGATGGCGTTCTGGCTGCCCGCGATCCCGAAGTAGGGCTTCACGCGGCGGCGGTCCGGCGGTGCCGGGCCGGCCGAGGACCTTCGGGCGGTAGGGATAGGTTCGAATCTATCGGGGAGGGGGACTCCAATGTTGTCCACGAGGTTTACGCGCCTGGTTGGCTGCTCCGTGCCGATTCAGCTCGCCGGCATGGGGCGGGTGCTGACCGCGGAGCTTGCCGCCGCGGTCTCGGAGGCCGGCGGGCTGGGGATGGTGACGGATGCCGGCGCCGGGGCGCCGATCCTCGAGGCGAAGTTGAACGGGATCCGGGAACGCACCGCCCGGCCGTTCGGCGTCAATTTCCTGATCCCGCTCCTCGACCGGGACTGCGTCCGGCTGGCGGCCGGAAGGGCCAAGGTCTGCGATTTCTTCTGGGGGGAGCCCGACCGAACGCTCGTCGACCTCGTGCACTCCGCCGGGGCGCTGGCCTCGTGGCAGGTGGGATCGCTGCGTGAGGCCCTCGCCGCCCGCGACGCGGGGTGCGATTTCATTATCGCGCAGGGGATCGAGGCCGGAGGCCACATCCGCGGGAAGATCGGCGTCCTGGCCCTGCTCAGCGAAGTCCTCGACGCGGTCGACATCCCCGTCCTGGCGGCCGGCGGCATCGGCAGCGGCCGCTCCCTGGCCGCCGTGCTGGCCGCGGGCGCGGCCGGCGCGCGGGTGGGGACCCGGTTCATCGCGACCAGCGAATCGGCGGCGCACCCGTCGTACATCGCGGCGCTGATCGCGGCCCGGTCTGAGGACAGCATCCGAAGCACCCTCCACTCGGTGGATTGCCCGCTCTGTCCATCCACGCACGGCATCCTCGCCTCCGCGGTGGAGGCGGCCCGGCGGCTCGACACCGAGACCGTAGGCGAACTCCAGTTGGCGAACGGCACCATGAGATCCATTCCGAAGTTCGCGGGCTTTCTCCCCGATCGCACCACCCGGGGGACCATCGAGGCGATGGCGCTCTACGCGGGGCAGTCGGTCGGATCGGTCCGCGAGGTCACGCCCGCCGCCGAGGTGGTGCGCGAGCTGGCCGAGAAGGCGGAACAGTTACTTCAGGCCTGGCTGGGAGAACCCGCGACCCCAACACGGTAGAGCGTCTTAGGTTCGAATGTATCGACGGGTTCAGCGCGCAAGGCCGCTCAACCGGGCCAGCGCCTCGTACATCGCGGCAAAGTCCTTGTCCTCCAGCCCCATGGCCCGCGCGGCCGTCAGAAACTCGTTGGCGACGGCGGTCGTGGGCAGGGGGACGTCGAGCTGCCGGCCCATCTCCAGCGCCAGCAGCATGTCTTTCTGCATCATGTTCACCGTGAAGAGGACCTCCTCCGGATCGCGCAGGACGAACGGCCCCCGGTAGCGGAGCATGGGTGAGGCGATCGCGCTGTTCAGCAGGACCTCAGCTGCGAGCTCACGCGGGATGCCGCCCTTCTCCGCCAGCAGCACCCCTTCGCTGAAGGCGAGCATCTGAGCGCCCAGGTTCAGGTTGGTGGCGATCTTCATCAAGGCGCCTTGGCCGTGGCCGCCCACGTAGGTCACCCGCGCGCCGATGTCGAGCAGGATCGGGGTCACCGCATCGCAGGCCGCCTTCTCTCCGCCGACCATGAACGACAGCCTCCCCTCTCTCACCGTGACCGTGCTGCCCGACACCGGGGCGTCGAGCATCCGCGCGCCGCGCTCGGCCACCCGAGCCGCCAGGGCCCGGCTCGCCGCCGGACTGACCGTGCTCGTGTCGACGTAGATCTTCCCCGGCCCGAGCCCGGCCAGGATCCCACCGGGCCCCTCCGTGACCGCATGCAGCGCCGCGGTGTCGGCCACCATGGTGAAGATCACAGTGGCCGCCTCCGCTACCGCGCGCGGTGAGTCCCGCCATCCCATCCCGGCGTCGAGCAGAGGCTGCGCCTTCGACCGCGTCCGGTTGTAGCCCACGATCTTGCGCCCGGCCGCGAGCAGCCGCCTGACCATCTCGCCGCCCATGGCCCCGAGGCCGACGAATCCGACGACCATCTCCACCGCGATCGCTCCTCTCAGCCGGCCAGGGTTCCCTGCTCGATCATCCGGGCCACATGTTCGATCCGGTCCGCGAACATCTTCTCCCCCAGGTCCCCGGTGGAGCCGCGCGCATCGCCGAGGATCCCCGTCGGGCTCATCGTGTCCATCGGGGGCGGCACCTTAGAGCGCCAGCGGATCGACGCGTCGCCGACGAAGCCCTCGCAGGCCTTGTCCATCTGCACGAGGTCCGGCCGGTGGGCCAGCATTAGAGATGTCTCCCCCTGGGCTGCGTGGACGCCCAGCCGGGCCATGTCCAATCCCCAGCGCCCGGCAAACACTTTTGCGTGTTCCAGCCACTCGTCGAAGTCCCTGATCGCCGAGATCCGGATGTCCCGCTGCTCCTCGCGGAGGCGCGGGAGGACATTTCGGAGGGCCCGGTAGTTTCCTCCGTGGCTGCAGAGGAGGATGATCTCGTGGAAGCCGTGGCGGCCGAGCGATCTACAGATGTCTGTGATGACGGCCTCCAGGGTCGGTTCCTCGATGCTCACCGTGCCGGCCATCGGTAGGTGCCCTACCGAGTAGCCGATGGCGACCACCGGAGCAACCAGGGCATTCCCCAGCCGGCGGGCGAGGCGCTCCCCGGTCGCGTACCCGAGATAGGTATCCGTGCCGATCGGCAGGTGCGGGCCGTGCTGCTCCATCGCGCCGAGCATCACGATGACGCGCCGCTTGCCGCGGGCAATGGCGTCGCGCACCTCCGGCCAGGTCATCTCTTCGATCAGGACGGTGTCTCGCATCCAGGATCCCTCCTCGCGCCCGTCTCTCGGATCCGGCGGGTGATCCGCCGGAAGATCCGCGTCTAGATTCGCAGCCTGGGATCCAGCACGTCCCGGAGGCCGTCTCCCAGCATGTTCACCCCCAGCACCGCGAGCATAATCGCCATTCCGGGAAAGGTGGAGATCCACCACGCGTCCCGGAGGTAGTCCCGCCCCTCGCTCAGCATGCGGCCCCATTCCGGTGTGGGCGGCTGGCTCCCCAGGCCGATGAACGAGAGGGCGGCCGCCGCGAGGATCGCTCCTCCCATCCCCAGGGTCGCCGCCACGATGATCGGAGCCACCACGTTGGGCAGGATGTGCCGGATGAGGATGACCGGGATCGGGACGCCGACCACCCGGGCGGCCTCGACGTAGAGCTGTTCTTTGGCGACAAGCACCGATCCTCGGACGAGACGGGCGTAGTATGGGATCCCGGAGATGCCCACCGCGATCATCAGGTTGTGCAGGCTGGGACCGAGGACGCTGACGATCGCGAGCGCCAGCAGGATGCCGGGGAAGGCCAGCATGACGTCCATGCCCCGCATCAGGAGCGCGTCGATCCGGCCCCCGTCGTAGCCGGCGACGAGCCCGACGGTGGTCCCGGCCGTCGCGGCGATCCCGACCGAGATGAAGCCGATGACGAGCGAGATGCTGGAGCCGTGCACGACCCGGCTGTAGACGTCCCGGCCGTACTGGTCGGTCCCCATCCAGTGCGTCCGGCCGGGGGCGTTGAGCGCCGCCGCGATGTCGATCTTCGTTGGGCTCTGGGGCGCGAGCATGCTCTGGCCGAGTGCGATCAGGACCAGCGCCGCCACGATCCCCGTCCCCACGACGGCGCCCTTGTGCCTGCGGACGCGCGGGACCACCCGGGCCCAGGGGGCGCGGACACCGCGCGCCGTCCGCGGGACGGCCGCCTCAGCCATACCGGATCCTTGGGTCGATCGCGGCGTAGATCACGTCTACCGCCAGGTTGATCAGGACGTAGCTCATGGCGACGAAGAGCACCACGCCCTGCACGAGCGGGAAGTCCTTGTCCAAGATGGCGTTCACCAGCAGCCGGCCGATCCCGGGCCGCCCGAAGACGGTCTCGATGATCACCGTGCCGGCCAGCAGGCTCCCGAACTGCAGCCCAAAGATGGTCACGATCGGGATGAGGGCGTTCGGGAGTCCGTGGTGGAGCACGATGCTCGGCCCGGCCAGCCCCTTCGCGCGGGCGGTCGTC
>DATHLI010000474.1:0-4422 GCA_035488355.1 bacterium
CGCGAGCGTCCGGGCTTCCTCGGAGGTCAGGTCGCGGCCCGCCCGGCGATCCAGGATCTGCATCCCTTTCCCGGTCGCGAAGTTCCCCCGGAGCGCCAGGTCGCCGTCGTTAAACGGAATCCCGGCGCCGACCGCCTCGAACACCCCCGGCCCGTATGGTACGTGAAAGGATCGTAGCCCAGGATCGCGATCACCGCGACGTCGGACTCCGGGGCGATCCCAACCCCGACGGTCTGGACGAGCCCGGTCCGGCCTCGGCGGGCGAGGGAGATGAGATGGGGCACCGCCGCGGCCTCGAGCGGCGTGCGATCGCCGAGCGCGGGGATCGGACGGTCTCCCAGCCCATCGAGAATCACATAGAGCACCGGGCGCATGGGTTACCCTCTCAGGCGCAGCAGGAGATCGGGGCTGATCGTGCCGCGGGAGATCTCCTCCGCCGGACCTGTCAGCCGGATGGCGAAGTCCGCGGCCACATGAACCCGCAGGATCCCCCCCGGACTGTGCACCGCCACGTCGGGCCCGGTGAAGCCCCGGAGGACGCAGGCCGCCGCGACGGCGCTGCTGCTGCTGCCGGACGCCATGGTCTCTCCGGCGCCGCGCTCCCAGATGCGGATCGTAACGCGGCCGGTCGAGTCCACCCGCACGAACTGCACGTTCGTCCTGTGCGGAAACATCGGATGGTGCTCCAGCCCCCGGCCCACGCGCGCCAGATCGACCGATTCGAGGTCGTCCATGAAGACGACGCAGTGCGGGTTGCCCACGGAGACGCCGGTGAACCGGAACCCCTGCGAGTCCACCGAGATCTCCTCGTCCACCACGTCCCGGTCGGGACCGGCCACCGGAATCTCGCGGCTGCGGAACGTCGCCCGGCCCATCTCCGCCGTGATCAGGTGGATGCGCCGGCCGCGGAGCTGCAGGGTGACGGGCACAATCCCGCCCCGCGTGTCGACCGTAAATCGCGACCGGCGGGTGTACCCGTGGTCCCACAGGCACTTCGCAAAGATCCGGACCCCGTTGCCGCTCTTCTCCGCCTCGCTCCCATCCGGATTGAAGATGCGCATGCCGAACTGTGCCCGCCGGGCCGGCTCGATCGTCAGGATGCCGTCCGAGCCGACGCCGCGGTTGCGGTGGCAGATCAGCCGCACCGCCGTCCGCGTCAACCGGAACGAGAGGGCTCGGGGGTCCATGACGAGGTAGTCATTGCCCAGGGCGTGCGACCTGACGTACTCATTTCTCTTGAGGCGGGCCACGGATCAGCCTCGCCGGCGGTTCCGGCGGGCCCGTTCCCGGCGGAGCGCGCTCCCGATGATGCGGTTGACCAGCTCGCTGAAGTCGATTCCGGCCGCGGCGGCCGCCTTCGGCAGCAGGCTGCCGGGGGTGAGGCCTGGGATGGTGTTGACTTCGAGCAGCACGATCGCGTCCCCGCGACGGAACATGTCCGTCCGGGACATCCCCTCGCAGCCGAGCGCGCGGTGGGCGCGAAGGGCCAGCTGCTGCGCCTGCCTGGTCAGCGCCGGGCTGATACGCGCCGGGATGATCTCTTCGCTCGCGCCGGGCTCGTACTTGGCTTCGTAGGTAAAGAACTCCCGCTTGGGGACGATCTCGATCACCGGGAGGGGCATCGGAGCGCCGGTCTTGGGATCCTCGAGGATGGCGCAGGTGAGCTCCGTCCCCCGCAGCTGCTCCTCGACCAGCACGACATCACCGTACTCGAGTGCGCGCTCCACCGCCGGCACCAGGCCGTCCGCCGTCTGCACGACGCTCACGCCGATGCTGGATCCCTGGGCGTTGGGCTTCACCACGCAGGGGTACCCAAGCTCCGAGGCCACCTGGGCCGCCACCTCGGCCCGGTTGCCCGGCCAGGCCCCTCCGTCAACGAGGACGAACTTGGGGAACGGCAGCCCGTTCGCCTGGCCCACCTGGCGGCTGCGCAGCTTGTCCATCGCCAGCGCGCTGGCCAGCACGCCCGAGCCCGTATATGGAATGCCGAGGAGTTCGAGGAGCCCCTGGACCGTCCCGTCTTCGCCATAGGGACCGTGCAGGGCGATGAAGGCGAGGTCCACCGTCCCGTCGCCCACCGCGTCCTCGATCCGCGCCAGCGCTCCCGAGCCCTTGGCCGCCGGCACGCGGCCGACCTGGACAGACGCGCCCGGCCCGGCAAGGCGCAGCAGATCCGGGCGGGGCAGGAACTTTCCCTCGCGGGTGATCTCGTAGGGGAGGGGATCGTACAGGCGCCTGTCGATCGCCTGCAGCACCTGCAGCCCGCTGGTCAGCGAGACATCACGCTCGGGGGATGGTCCGCCCATCAGAATCGCGACGCGCAGCCGCTTCCCCTCCGGGCGCTTTCCCTCGGAGGGCTTGGCCTCCGGCCGTTTTCCACCGGGCTGTGCTCCGCCGGGGTGTTTTCTCGCGGTCCCTTTTCCGATGGGCCGGTTCCCCCCTGAGGGTGGACCCGCTTTCGACGCAGGAGTCATAACGCCCGGGCATCTTCGGGGATAGAGGAGCAATCCCTGCCGATGCCGTACGGGTGAAGGCGATGTCTCTGCACGGAGTGATCTTCGACCTCGGAAGCACGCTCATCCACCGGACCGGCCTCGAGCTCGAAAAGGAAAAGTGCGGAGCCCTGGCGGAGTTTGCCCGAGCCGAGTGGGGATGCCGCGATCCCCAGCGGCTCGCCGCCCGCCTCCTCGAGATCCGCCTCGACGGGTGGCGCCGGTCGGAAGAGGAGCTGGTCGAGCGCCTCGCCACCCACTCGTTTGCCCAGGCGTTCAAAGAGTCGGGACTGCCCGCCGACGACGCAATTCTGGTGAAGGCCGAGGCGGTCTTCTTCGAACCGGAAGTCAGGGTCAGCCGCCTCTATCCGGGAGCCGTCGAGACGCTCGGCGCGCTCCGCGGGATGGGGCTGCGGCTCGGCATGATCAGCAACGCGACGAGCCACCGGCTGATTCTCGACATCACGGCCAGGCACCAGATCGACGAGTACTTCGACCCGCTCGTGACCTCGGCCGGGTTCGGGCGGGTCAAGCCGCACCCGTCGATCTTCGCGTCCGTGCTCGACGCCTGGCAGGCGCCGGCCGGCGCGGTCGTGATGGTGGGCGACACCGTTGGGGCCGACATCCTGGGGGCGCACCAGATGGGGATGCGGTCGATCCTCGTGGATATCGAGCCCAACCCCGCGAACGCCAAGTTCGCCGGGCAGGCGGCCCCGACCGCTCGGGTCACGGCGCTCGGGGAGATCCCGCGCCTCGTCAGGCGCTGGGCCGCGGGCGGCTGAGGGCGCGTCCGCAACCCGGGGAAGGAACTAAGACGCGAGTTACCCGGCGGGCTCCCTAGACTCGGGCGACCGCCTGGTCCACGTCTGCGATCAGGTCGGCCAGATCCTCCACCCCCACCGACACGCGAATCAGTCCATCGGCGATGCCCGCGGCAAGGCGGACCTCCCGGGGCATGTTGACGCTGGTGGTCGAGGCGGGATGGGTGACGAGCGTGCTCACGCCTCCAAGGCTCACCGCCAGTTTGGCCACGCGCAGGGCCTCGACGCACCGGGCGCCGGCCGCGACGTCCCCACGAACCTCCAGGCTGAGCATCCCGCCAAACCCGCGCGTCATCTGGCGGGCGGCCACGGCGTGCCGGGGATGGCCGGGCAGCCCGGGATAGTGGACCCGCGCGACCTTCGGATGTTCCGCCAGGTGCCGGGCGAGGGCAAGCGCGCTGGCGTTGTGCCGCTCCATCCGCAGTCCGAGGGTCATGAGCCCGCGAACGAGCAGGTAGGCGGCGAACGGGTCGACCACGCCGCCGAAGATCCGCATGGTCTTCACGCACCCCCGAATCAGATCGCGGGATCCCACGATCACCCCGGCCGTAACGTCGTGGTGGCCCCCCAGGTACTTCGTGGCGCTGTGGCAGACGAGGTCGACGCCGAGCGCGAGCGGTGTCTGATTGTACGGCGTCGCGAAGGTGTTGTCGGCGACGGTTCGAGCGCCCCGCGCGCGGGCCAGGGCCACGACTCCGGCAATGTCGATCACCCCGAGGAGCGGGTTGTTCGGCGTCTCGATGTACAGGAGCCGCGTGTTCGGCCGGAGCGCGCGCTCGTAGGCGCCGATGTCCGGATCGTCCAGGAACGTGGCCTCTACGCCGTACCCCGGCAGCACGGAGTCGAACAGGCCGAACGTGGCCTGGTAGACCGCCTTGGGCGCCACCACGTGATCGCCGGCGCGGAGGAGGCTCATCACCGCCGTCGCGATGGCGGCCATCCCGGACGAGGTGGCGAGGGCGGCCTCGCCTCCCTCCAGGAGCGCCATCTTCTGCTCGAACAGGTCGGTGGTCGGATTGCCCCAGCGGGTGTAGAAATACCCGGGGCCCGTCTCCGCCCCCAGCCGCGCCCCTTCTTCGACGGTGTCGTACCGGAACGTCGCCGTCTGA
>DATHLI010000475.1:0-1525 GCA_035488355.1 bacterium
GACCTCGGCCGGGGTCTTCAGGCTGGTGCCGGCCGCGTAGAGCAGCGGGAACAGCACGACGAGCCCGACCACGATCATGAGCGCGTCGAGCCCCCGGTCCAGCACGGCCCGCTTCCATGGGCGCGGAGCCCTCAAGAACCCAGGTCCTCCCCGCTCATTGGTAGGTCACGAACCGCTCGAACACGCTGAACTGCAGCCCCGTGAGGATCAGGACGAGGACAAAGAGCAGCATCGCCTGCGCCGCCGCGAGGCCGAACCGGAAGTTGAAGAAGGCGTTCCGGTAAATCGAGTAGACGATCACGTTGGTCGCCCCCACCGGCCCCCCCTGGGTGAGGATGTTCACCTGGCCGAACGACTGCAGGACGCCGATCGTCGCCACCACGCCGATGAAGAACAGCCCGGGCGAGATGGCAGGGACCACCACGTTGCGAAAGACCCCCCACTGCCCGGCCCCGTCGATCCGGGCGGCCTCCACCAACTCATCGGGCACACCCTGGAGCGCGGCCAGCAGCACCACCACGTTGAAGCCGAGGTCCTTCCACACGGTCGTCGCCGCCACGGCCGGCAGCGCCCACCGGGGATCGGTGAGCCATCCGATCTTCGGCCCGTGGACGAGGCCGAGCAGGTAGTTCAGCACGCCGACGTTGGGATCCAGCAGCCACTCCCAGATGAGGGCCGCCGCCGCGATGCTCACGGCGATCGTGAACGAGTACGCGGTGCGGAACACGATGATGCCGCGGATTTTCCGGTTCGCCAGCATGGCGAGGGGCAGGCCCAGCAGAATGCCGGCCGGCACCGTGTACAGGGCAAAGACGAAGGTGACCCGCAGGCTGCCGAGGAACGCCGGATCGCCAAGCAGTTGAACATAGTTCCCCGCGCCCACGAAGAAGCCCAGCCCGCCGAGCGGGCTCGTCTCGTAGAGGCTCAACTGGACGTTTTTGACCAGCGGATAGAAGACGAACACGGTGAACACGGCGAGCGACGGGATGAGGTATCCGAGCGCGGCCGCGAGCCCTGAGCCCCCGGCCGAGCGTGGGCTGCGCCGGACCGAGGGGCGCGCGGCTTCGCTCACGCCGTGTGTCTTCCACGTCTAGGACGCCCTATACCTGCGCAGGGAAACGCGTCTCGCCCTTCGAAGGCCACGGATGGTCTCGTCGCCGCGCCGTCCCATACGGAAGCGGCTCAAAAGCGCAGCGACTCCAAAGGAGCGCCTCATGCCTGGCCGGCACTTCCTGCAGATCCCCGGCCCGACCAACGTCCCGGACCGGATCCTCCGGGCGATGGACCGCCCGGTTCCCGACCACCGGGGACCCGAGCTCCCGGCGCTGGTGGGTGAGATCCTGGCGGGGCTCAGGCAGATCTTCCAAACCACGCGCGGCGAGATCGTCCTCTACCCGGCCTCGGGCACAGGCGCCTGGGAAGCCTCCCTCGTCAACACCGTCAGTCCGGGCGACCGTGTGCTCGCCTTCAACATCGGACACTTCAGCCACCTCTACGCGGAATGCGCGCGGCGGCTCGGCGCCGC
>DATHLI010000476.1:0-14422 GCA_035488355.1 bacterium
CCCCGTGGCGCCCGCGGGGCGCGCCCGGCCAGGGGAAGAAGGTGAGAATCGTCCCGGGCTGCCCGAGTTCGTCCCCGAAGTACAGGTGATAGGTGCCGGGATCGTCGTAATTGACCGTCTGCTTCACCAGGCGCAGGCCCAGGATCTCCGCATAGAACTCCACGTTGTGCTGGGGGTCGCCGGCGATGGCCGTGATGTGGTGAATCCCACGTAGCGTCACGTCCGGCTACCGCCCCTCACTGATCCGAAGAATCCGCGTTCCGCGCATATCCATCCAATATCGCCCTCTCACGCGCGACAGGCGAATCACGGCGGTATCGCAAGACGGGCAGCGCACCACCGTCCCCATGCCGTGTACGTATGCGGCAAACGCGCCGATCGGATCGGTGAAACCACACCCCGCGCATGTGGTAAGGACGCTGGTCATTTCAAAGGGAAAGACCTCACCCAGGATCCCTCCGACGACATTCCCGTCCAGCCTGCTCTCCATCATCCTCCTCCTGTCGGACCGAAGCGTTCGGTCTTGACTCGGGCCGGGTCGTAGCCGAGCGACACCAGGCCCGCGGCCGCCGTTTCGACGAACTGCGTCGGGCCGCAGATGTAGGCGCGGGGACCGTCCTGGGCAGGCCACGCCACTTCCCGCAGCAGATCGCCGTCGATGCGGCGCCGGTGCCCCGCCCACCCCGGCGGCTGTCTTCGGGTGAGCGTGTAGATCACGTCCAGCATCCCGTCGCGGCGCGCTGATTCATCGAGTTCATCGCGGTAGATGACCTCGTCTTGCGATCGCGCGGAGTACAGCAGTCGGGTCGGCACGGTGCTCGCGACCGCGCGGCGGTGCCGGATCATCGCCATCAACGGAACAATCCCCGATCCCCCGCCGACCAGCAGGAGGGGCCCGCCCATCTGCGCCTCCCAAACGAAGTACCCGCCGATCGGACCGCGCAGTTCCAGGCGGTCGCCGGGCTTCACCTCGTCAACCAGGTACGGAGACGCCTCTCCATCGTCCAGCCGCTCGACGGTGATCGTCACCTTCCCTCGTTCTTCGGGAGGTGAGGCAATGGAGTAGCTCCGCTCCGCCTGGTAGCCGTCTTCCGCGGTGAGCCGGATATCCACGTGCTGGCCCGGCCGGTGCCCTTGCCACCCCGGCACCTCCAGCGTCAGGCTCCTCGCCCGCGCGGTCTCCGTCCGGGTCTCCACCACCTCGCCGAGCTGCCAGATCAGTCGCCCGCGTAGCGCTGTTCCTTCCATGGATCACCAAGGTTGTGATAGCCGAGTGATTCCCAGAAGCCAGGCTCATCCTGGTCGACGAGACGCAGGCCCCGGACCCACTTCGCGCTCTTCCAGAAGTACAGATGGGGCACCAGCAGCCGCGCCGGCCCGCCGTGCTCGGGCGGGATTGGCTCGCCTTCGTATTCGTAGGCGACCCACGCCTTGCCGTCCGTCACTTCCTCGCGCGGCAGGTTGGTGGTGTAGCCGCCGTCGCAGAAGGCGACGACGTAGTCGGCTTCCGATTCCACCTGCGCGAGCAGCGTGTCGATCGAGACCCCCTCCCAGTGCGAGTCCAGTTTCGACCACTTGGTCACGCAGTGGATGTCGGCGGTCACCGGCTCGTGCGGCAATGCGCGCAGTTCGTCCCAGGTCCAGCGCTTCGGCTGCTCCACGCTGCCGACAATCGAGAAGTCCCACTGTTCCAGCGGCGTGTGCGGAGTCGGACCGGCCGACAGCACGGGAAAGCCGCGCTCCAGGTACTGTCCGGGCGGCAGGCGCGCCGAGACCTCGCCTGCCTGGCGACGTCCTCGGAAGGCCCGTGAGACGAAGCCGTTTGCCATGGTGTCCCCCCAATATTATCGGGCGCGGGCAGGGGCCGCGGCCGGCAGCTCGCCCGCATGACCCTTGAGGCGAAAGCCGAGCATGAGCAGAGCGACGCCGAAGATCAGCGCATAGATGCCGATCAGCCACACCACCGCGAGCGCGCCCGACGCGGGAGACAGGACGAGGAGCGCGCCAAACACCACCGAGGCAATCCCGCCGAGGATGAGCCACCCTTCGCCCTGGAGCTCATGCCTCAGCCGGACCGCGGCGGCGATCTCGAGGATGCCTCTGAGGATGGACCAGTACGCGATGAGCAGAAGCAGCGCCAGGGCGGTGATGCCCGGCCACCGAAGGGCTACCAGCCCGGCGGCCACGCTCAACAGCCCTCCCAGCACCAACGGCCACCAGGGCTCGCCCGCCTGCGCCGCACCCACGGAATGGATCAAGGCCAGGACGCCGTCGAGGAGCGCCCAGATGGCGAACACGAACACCAGGGCCTCGAGGGTCATGCCCGGCCGGGTGATTGCCAGGATCCCAAAGAGGATGGCGACAACGCCGCGCAGCACGAACGCCCACCAGTTTCGAGCGAGAATTCCCAACACCAACATGGCCGTTCCCCCCTTTGCAGAGTGTCTCTTGATCGCTGCGAGCTGGGACGCGGACCGGGTCAACGCGGAGGGCTTCTGCATGAAGCGTGCTGCAAGTTCGCGAAAACCTCTAGCCATCTTTCAGAGTATGCTTTCGTCGGGAGAATTACAAGTGCCGGGGCGCGGGCGGCCGGTGAAGACAACCCGACAGTCTGCCGATTGAGGCGACGCTCCTCCGGCAAAAGGAGTTCAGTCACGGAAACGAAAATTCGATGACCGTGGGGCGACGGTATGCCTGACACACTATCCCAAGCGCTCCGTGACTGGCAGACGTTCTATTTTCTGGTCGGTGGGGCCGCGGCCGGGCTGGTGGGTCTCACATTTGTGGCGATCACGGTGGGGTCCGGGATCATCATCAAACAGAACACCCCTGCCCTCCGGGCGTTCGTCAATCCATCGCTCATCCATTTCATCTACGTGCTGGTCACCGCCGCGGTGGTCGTGATCCCCACGATCACGCGGATGCAGCTCGGGATCCTGCTCGGGCTGGCGGGCCTCGTCAGTGCCGGGCGGGCCCTCGCGGTGGTGCCGTTCATGGTGCAGCAGTATCGGCAACACATCGTCGATCTGCACGATTGGGGGTGGTACTTCTGCGCGCCCTTGCTCAGTTACCTGATGTATGTGGGAACCGGCGTGGGGCTGCTCCTGAGGACCGCTCAGGTGCTCGACCCCATGGCGTGGGCCTGCATCCTGCTGCTCATCGCGGGCATCCGCAATACCTGGGACATGGTCTTGTACATGATGTTCAACAGACAAGAACCCCCCAAGCCATAGCCGCGCCTGGAGCGGGCCCCGTCGTCCTGCAGCCCCCGAACCAAGGATGTCCGGTTTCGGCTTTCCCATTCGTCATAGAAGCAGAAACGGGAAATCGTGACCTGGGAAGGAGATGCACAAATGGCGAACGTGATGGCCGCGGATACATACCTTCCTCCCATCGAAAAGCCCCAGGGGCTCATGATGAGGCTGGCGTATTACTTTACACGCCGGCGATTCGGGAAAGTGCTTACACCGCTGAAAGTGCATTCCGCGCGGCTGCCGATTGCGTTCGGGCAGTTCTATGCAAAGGTCGCCACGCTGGACAAGAAACTGCTGCTTTCGCCGGAGACCGTCCTGTTGATCCGTGAACAGGTGGCGCGCATCAATGTCTGTCTCTTCTGCATGGACATCGGCCGATGGGCCACGATCAACGCGTCGATGAATCAAGCCAAATTCGATGCGCTGGAGCACTACCGCACGAATCCTCTCTTCACCGAGGCGGAACGGGCAGCGCTGGACTATGTCACGGAGCTGACAAAAGAGAAAGAGGTGAACCCGCACACGTTTGCCCGCCTGTCCCGACACTATTCGGCACGCGCGATCTGCGAGATCGTCTGGCTCGTGGCCAGCGAACATCTGTACAACATGACCAATATCGGGCTGAATATCCATTCGGATATGCTCTGCGACATCAGCAGGAAGAAGCAGCATTGAACAGAGGAGGAGAAGCCCAATGGCCAATTTCATGTATTTGTTCCGGCATGATCAGACCGCACTGCGATCGATGTCCCCCGAACAGATGCAACAGCTCACGAAGAAGTGGATGGGCTGGACGGAGACGCTGAAAAAGAACGGCCATTTCAAGCAGGCGGGGGAACGGCTGGATGGGCGCGGCAAGGTGGTTCGGGGCAAGTCCAAGATCGTCACCGACGGCCCCTTCGTCGAGGCCAAGGACTCCATCGGCGGCTATATGGTCGTCGAGGCCAAGGACCTGGACCAGGCGGTGGAATTGTCCAAGGACTGTCCCATCCTGGAGGGCGACGGATCGGTGGAGATCCGCCCCGTCGTTTCCATGTAGGGATCCTTCGCCGAGGGGAGCCGTGACGGAAGACGTTCCGGGATTAGTCGACCATCTTTTCCGCCAGGAGGCGGGGAAGATGGTCGCTTACCTAACCAGGATCTTCGGGTTGGGCCGCCTCGACCTGGCTGAGGACGTGGTCCAGGACACCCTGTATCGGGCCCTGCAGATGTGGCCCCTTCACGGTGTTCCAGACAATCCCTCCGCCTGGCTGATGCGGGCGGCCCGCAACCGGGCCATCGATCTCCTGCGGCGGGACGATCACCTCCGCTACTTCACCCCGGAGCTCGCCCACCTGATGAGGCTCCGGAAGGATCTGCCCGGGGAGATGTCTGCGGTTGAGAACGAGATCCAGGACGACCAGCTCCGCTTGATGTTCTCCTGCTGTCATCCGGACCTCTCAACCGAAGCCCAGGTGACGCTCATCTTGAAGACCCTGTGCGGTTTCAGCGTTGCCGAGATCGCCCACGCCCTCCTGGCCGGCGAGGATGCCATCGAAAAACGACTGGGCCGGGCGCGGACACTGTTCCGGCGTTCGGGGACGTTTGTGGAAATCACCGACGCGTCAGAGATCCCCGAGCGCCTGGAGGCCGTCTACCAGGCCATCTACCTCCTGTTCAGCGAGGGGTACCACGGCAGCCGGTCCGAACGGAGTGTGCGGGAGGACCTTTGCTTCGAGGCCATCCGTCTCGCGCTTCTCCTCAGCGAGCGCCCGGAAGGGGACAATCCCAAGACCCATGCCCTGGTCGCGCTCTGTTGCTTCCACGCGGCGCGGCTTCCCGGCCGGATCGATGACGATGGCGGGTTGATCCAATTGGAGACACAGGACCGTTCCAAGTGGGACCGGGCGTTGATGGGGAAGGGATTCCAGTTCCTGGAAAACGCCTCGACGGGACGCGAATTGAGCGAGTATCATCTGGAAGCGGGGATCGCCTCTCTGCACTGCGCGGCCCCGACCTATGAGAGAACCGAATGGGCCAAAATCCTGGAACTGTATGACATGCTGTACCGGCTGAAACCTTCGCCCATCGTCGCCTTGAACCGGGCCATTGCCGTAGGCAAAGCCCGGGGGCCGGAAGCAGGGCTGGCCGAATTGAGGACGATTCCCGATCCCGCCAGGCTCAAGGACTATCCCTTTTATCCGGCGGCCCAGGGGGAATTTCATTTTCTTGCTGGCCGGGCGGCGGAGGCGGGGAAGTACTTTGAAAAAGCCATCACGCTGGCCCGGAGCCGGTCCGAGACGGCCTTTTTCGAGCGCAAGTTGCAGGCCTGCCGGCAAGGGACCGTCCAAAAGCCCAACCGTTGACAATGCAGAGTGGAACGCACCGGCCCAGGACCGGTCATTCGCGCGGTTTCCGCCGTTGTTCGTGGACGGCCTGCCAGCAGTACCAGGCTGCCGCCGTCCGGTACGGCCGGAATCGCTCGCCCTCGGCCTGGAGCTGCTTCGGCGTCAGGAGGTCCCGCAGGCCGTAGGCCAGCGAGTAGCCCTTGCGAACCCCGTAGTCTTCGACCGGCCATACGTCGAGCCGGCGCAGCTGGAAGATCAGGAACATTTCGGCGGTCCACCGCCCAATGCCGCGGACGACCGAGAGGCGCGTGATGACGTCCTCGTCAGGGAGCCTGCCGATGCGATCAAGCGGGACTGTTCCATCGGCGACCTTTGTGGCGAGATCTCGGATGGACGCGACCTTGCTGCGGGAGAGCCCCGCGGCGCGAATCTTCCTGGGAGAGAGGGCCAGGACGGCTTCCGGAGAGAGGTTCCCGTCGAACAGTGCCACGAATCGCCGGTGGATCGCGGCCGCCGCGGCTCCGGCCAGCTGCTGGTAGAGGATGCTCTCGGCGAGAGCCGCGAAGTGATCTTGGCTCGGCCTCGGCAGGCGAAAGGGGTCGGTCCTCTTCATGAGCCTGGCCATGACCTTGTCACGGCGGGCGACTTCTGCGGCCGCCGCGGAAAGGGTGGTCTTGGGCATCCCTAGGCCCGGCGGCGCAGCCCCTCAAGCACGCGGGCGGGCGTAAAGGGCACGGTGCGGAGCGGATGCCCGTGGCATCGAAGACGGCGTTGGCAATGGCCGCTGCGGTGGCGACCGAGGCTCCCTCTCCTGCGCCGGAGGGTGGAACATCCGGCCGGTTCATGAGGACGATGTCGATCGCCCCCGGCGCCTCCGGCGCCCTGAGGATGGGGTACGTCCGCCAGTCCACGCTCGTCACGGTCGAGGCGCTGAATTGCACTTCCTCCATGAGCGCCCGGCTGGTCGATTGGATCAGGTTCGCTTCGATGGTGCCTTTGAGGCCGTCCGGATTGATCACCAGCCCGCAGTCGTGGGCGATGACGAGCCGGGTGACGTACACCCGGCCCGTTGCCTGGTTGACTTCGACCTCCGCGACGGCCGCAAGACGCGTCTCGCCCCGGGGCGCGTAGGCGATCCCCCGCCCCGTTGCCAGTCCGGACCGCGGGGCGTCCGTCCGCGGCCACGGCCAGCCAGGTGTCGAGCCGCGCGGGGTTGACGCCGGGCGAAAGTGCCTCGACCGCTCCGGCCTCGGTCGCCAGCAGCGGGCCGGGAAGGGCAAATTCCACAGTCAGCATCCCCGCTTCTCTCAGGAGGTCCCGCCGGGTCAGTTCCCTGTGTTGCACGCGTCTCATGGACGTCACCCCATTCCCCGCTCGTCACTCCCCCTGCTACGCCCCCCGTCCGTCCACCCTCGCGAAGTCGATGAACCCCTGCGCCGCGTTCGTGCCGACCAGTTCCACGTTGACCCGATCGCCGACGTCGAGACCCTGGATTCCCCGCACCACTCTGCCCTCGACCTGAGGGCGGACAATGCGCACCCAGGTTCCCTTCTCGGAGGCGCCGGTGATGACCCCTTCAAATCGCTCGCCGACCCGGCGCTGCAGGAGCAGCGCGGCGGCCGCTTTCTGCACCTGCCGTTCCACCCTCCTGGCGTTGTCCTCCTGCTCGGTGCAATGCTGCGCCAGGGCCTGCAATTCGTCCAGGCCATAGGGAGCAGGGCCGCTCACCATGGCGGCCTTGAGGAGCCGCTGCGTCACCAGGTCCGCGAAGCGCCGGTTCGGGGCGGTCGAGTGCGTGTACGCGGTGACGGCAAGCGCGAAGTGTCCCTGCACCTGCCGGCCGGGGACGTCGACCACGTACTCGCCCGGTCCCAGCAATTTGATGACGCTCAGCGAGAGGTCGGGAAATCGCAGCGGATCGGCCTGCTGCCGCTTGGCAAGGAATGCTTCGAGCGCAGCCGCATCGGGGGTTCCCGGCAGCCGTTCTCCAAACCCGGCCGCCAGCTCGACGATCCGATCCCAGCGCTCGGGAACGGGCAGGACGCGGCGGAACGCCGGAGCCCCTTGGGCTTCGAGATAGCGCGCCGTCACCCCGTTTGCCGCGATCATGAGGTCCTCGATCAGCGCTTCGGCGCGATTCTGTTGCCTCGGCTGGAGATCCGTGAGCGTGTCGCCATCGAAGACGGCCTGCGGCTCCGTTGTCTGGAGCGTCAGCGCGCCGTGGTGGAACCGCCGCGCCCTCAGCGCCTGCGCGACCCGGTCCTGCAGGCGAAGCTGGTCCGCCAGCCCGGGAACGGCCGCGACCCGTGGAGGCACCGGCCCCTGCCCCGCGAGCCACGCCGCCACGGCGTGGTACGCGAGCTTGGCGTGGTTGACCACCGCGGCCCGATACAGATCCGACCCCACCACGACGCCGTCGGAGTCCGTCTCCATTTCGACGACGACGGCCGGGCGCTCCTGGCCCTCTCTGAGCGAGGTCAGATCCGTTGACAGCCGCTCCGGCAGCATGGGAAAGACCTGGGCGACCGTATAGACGGACGTCGCGTTCTGCTGCGCGCGCGCGTTCAATGCCGAGGCTCTTCCGACAAGGGCATCCACGTCGGCAATCGCGACAAGGACTTTCACCTTGCCGTCGGCCTGGCTCTCCGCGACCGAAACCTGATCGAGGTCGAGCGAGTCGTCGTTGTCAACGGACGCCCAGAGCAACCCCCGCAGGTCTCGGATCGACGAACCCTGGGTCGCGGCAGGTCCGGGGATGGCCCCCAGTTCGGCGAGCACGTCCGCGCCGAAGTCCGGCTGGAAGCCTCGTTCGAGCATCGCGCGCCGGGCAATGGCTTGGAGGTCCCGTCGACTCGAGGTTGCCCTAACCGACACCGTGCCCTCCTTGTTCCACGCGGCGGGATCCGTGTTGGTCTGCTTCTCGATCTCGTGCCGCCCAACCTGTTCTTGGGACGCGGAGGCAGAGGGAGCAGGGGCTTTGCGTCGGGAACGCCGCGGCCTTGGATGGAAGACTCCCTCCCCGCAAAGGGTGTTCGTCATTGGGGATTGAAAGGGCTGACGATGGGCACGGTGGCCGTCATGGGGATCGGCGACCTAGGTGGGAGCGTTCTCCGGATCCTGGCCCAAATGCCGGAGGTGGCGCGCCTGTACGCCCTGGACGTGGACGAAGCCAGGCTGGCGACAGAGGTGGCGGACGCCGGAGCGGTCTCGTCGTATGTCGAGGGACGCACGCGCATTGAACCTGTAGCGGTGGACATGCGCAACACCGACGCCCTGGCGGCCACCCTGGCGCGCATTCAACCCGAAGTGGTCGTCAATACGGCGACGCTGCAGTCGTGGTGGGTGATTACACAACTCCCGCGGGCGCTCTGGCGGCGCCTGGAGGAGCAGGCTCGGTTCGGGCCATGGCTGCCCATGCATCTGACGCTGGCGCTCAAACTCATGCAGGCCCTAAGAACGGCGGAGTTGGCACCGGCAGTGGTCAACGTAGCCTTTCCCGACGCGGTAAATCCGGCGCTGGCCGGGCTCGGGTTGGCCCCAACCTGCGGGGCGGGCAACTCTGACCTTCTCCGCGCCGGGATTCGGTGGGCGGCCGCGCGGCGCTTGAATGTGCCTGTCCAGGACGTGGCGGTGTCGTTATTGGGCCACCATTTCCACGTCGCGTATTTTTGGATGGAGCTCGAGCGGAAGGAGTCATTGAGTGATCACCCATACTGGCTTCGGGTGCGGGTCGGTGACGCCGATGTGACCGAAGAATTGGGCGCCGAGTCACTGCTCGTTGAGGCCGGCCGGGCGTTACCACGGGGCCGGGCGATCATGGCTCGCACAGCCGCTTCCGCGGCGGAAAAGGTGCGACACCTGCTGCGGGACGGCGGCGACCTCACTCACGCGCCGGGCCCGGCGGGGCTGGCCGGCGGCTACGATATCCGCCTTTCCCGGTCCGGCGCCGAGGTGGTACTGCCCCAGGGCGTTTCGTTCGAGCAGGCCCGCACCATGATGGCACAGACGCAGCGGGGGGACGGCATCGAATCCATTCAGGCCGACGGCACCGTGGTCTTTGGGAGCGCGGCCTATGAGACGATGCGTGAAGTACTCGGATACGATTGCCCGGCGCTCCGGCCCAACGAAAGCGAGGCGCGCGCCGACGAGCTGCGTGCTCGTCTCAAGGCACTGTCTCTCGCAGGCGAATGACGAGGTCGCCGGCGCACCGGTCACAGGTTTGGGCACAGGACTGTTCATGTCGAAGGTGTCGAGGAAGCCAGACCAGAAGCCCCTGGGCAGGGGTTGAGGTGCCTCAAGGGGGGTCCGCTCATGAAGAGTCCTCGCTGCGCAATTCTCGTCGGTGTGGCCGTCGGTGCGATGCTGTTGATCTCGAGCACGCAGCTGCTCCACGCCCAGGTCCAGGGTGCGTGGACACCAACAGGAAGCATGAACTCGGCCCGTGAACTCGGCGCGCAGGCGACGCTCAACGACGGGACTCTCCTGGTGGCGGGCGGGACGGACGGCACGAGCGTACTCTCATCCGCTGAGGTCTACAGTCCATCGTCGGAGGCGTGGACGCCGACCGGAACGATGGCGGACGCTCGAGAGCACTTCCCTGCCGTCACGTTGCCCAACGGCCAGGTGCTGGTCACGGGGGGACTCGGCAGCAGCGGGTCCGTCTTGACCGGCGCTGAACTGTACGATCCGGCCTCCGGAACCTGGTCCTCCGCGGGAAGCCTGGCCGTGGGACGCTATTTCCACACGGCCACCCTCTTGCAGAACGGCCAGGTGCTGGTCACAGGCGGATGCACGGTGAGCGGCTGCAGCACATTCACCGGCGCAAGCGAGCTGTATGATCCGGCAACGAACTCCTGGTCCGCCGGCGGGAGCCTCGGGACAGCCCGCTGGTACCACACCGCGACGCTGCTGGGCAGCGGTAAAGTGTTGGTCGTCGGCGGATCGAACGGTTCTACCCTGAATGCCTGCGAACTCTACGATCCTGCCACGGGCGCCTGGAGCAGCGCGCCCAGCACAATTTACAGGCGCTTCCTGCACGCCGCAACGCTCCTCGGGGACGGCAAGGTGCTGGTGACGGGTGGAAACCCCTATCGGATCGCTTTGGCCGCGGCGGAAATCTACGACCCGTCGGCCAATCAATGGGCCGCAACCGGAAATATGGCCCAAGGACGCTTCGCGCACACCTCCACGCTGCTCGCGGACGGCACCGTGCTCTTGGCGGCAGGCGGGGCGTTCAGGGGATGCGGACGCACATTCTGCTTCTACCCCACCGCTACGTCGGAGATCTACGATGAAGCCACGGGCAGATTCACGGCTGTTTCCAGGCTGAACCAGGCGCGCTATTACCACACCGCCTCCCTGCTGAGCAGTGGACGGGTGCTGGTGGTGGGCGGCGCCGGCAGTCTGCGTCCACTGGACAGCGCTGAGTTCTACGTCCCGCTCACCCTGGCCATCAAGCCGCTCAGCCTGGACTTCGGCCTGCTGGAGGTGGGGCTCTCAAGCGCATCCCAGACCATCACCGTCACCAACGTCAGCAAGGGTCCGGTAACTTTTACGGGCGTTGCAACCAACGGAGATTACGCGCAGGCCGACAATTGCCCCGCGACGCTCGATCCCGGCCAAAGCTGCGCGGTCAGCGTCACCTTCAGCCCCACGGCTGCGGGAACGCGACCCGGGTCGGTGACGCTGAGCGACAACTCGGTCGGCAGCCCGGAGCAGACCATCGCGCTGACCGGCACGGGCGAGCCCGGCGCGCTCTCCTTCACGCCCAGCACCCTCAGCTTCCCGCCCACGCTCCCGGGAACGAGCAGCGCGTCGAAGAGCGCCACCCTCTACAACGACAGCGCCGCGGTGGTGACTATCACGGTCATTGCCATCTCACCGTCGGGGACCTTTTCACAAACAAACAATTGCTCCGGCACACTCAACCCCGGGCAGAGCTGCACGTTCCAGGTTGTGTTCACGCCGTCCGATAGCGACGCTCCCTACAATGGAACGCTTTCTGTCGCCAACAGCGGGGACGGAAGCCCGCAGACGATTTCTCTGTCGGGCGCGGGTGTTGATTGAACATGAAAAAGTCGGGTGCGGGTCAAGGCCAGCCGGCATCGGAGCTTATCTCGAAAAGAATCGCCGAACTCGGGGACTGGCGCGGGGAAACCCTCAGCAGAATGCGCACGCTCATCAAGAAAGCAGACCCGGACGTCGTCGAGGAGTGGAAGTGGGTCAAACCAACCAAACCCGGCACCCCGGTTTGGTCGCACGACGGCATCATCTGCACCGGCGAATCCTACAAGAATGTCGTGAAGCTTACCTTCTCCAAGGGCGCGTCTCTGAAGGATCCGGCCCGTCTCTTCAACTCGAGTCTCGACGGAAACGCACGCCGCGCGATCGACATCCACGAAGGAGAAGAGGTTGACGAGTCCGCCTTCAAGGCGCTCGTTCGCCAAGCGGTCGCCCTCAACAGTTCTGGCAAATCGAAACCTTCGAAGAAAGCGAAGTCCTAAGGGATCCCGCCATTTTGGCCGTCCTTCCACCCTAAGCCGGAAACCTGGAGGATTCACCACTCGAAGCTTCTACCGACAAAAACTCTCCATAGCTGTGTCGTGTCCCGACTAGTCCTGGAAGCCTTTGTTAGCAAGGTTCCCAGGCGCCCGAGAGAACCACCATCGTCCCGCCTTTTCCCGCCTACTGGCGGCAAACATAGTCCCAATATGGTGCCCAACCAGTACTCAACTGAGGGCGCCTGACGAGCAATACTAGAACCCGCCGCGATAGGTTGCCCGAGTAACCGGCGAGCGCGATGCGGTTCGCGAGCGGGTCTTCAAAAGAGTGGCATGCCTTGTCCGCTGTGGCTTCGCGTCCGTAATGCGAACTGTCACTCTTTTACCCAATACCTTCGCGGCGCGTGTGATAGTGTCGAGTGAGATAGCTGCGTTCCTCGGATCCAGCAAACGGTCGAGCTGTGACCGACTGGTATGGAGCTCTCTCGCCATGGCCTGCTTGGTCTTTCGGAGTTTCCTCATCGCGTTCTCCAGCTGCCAAGCGAGGACACGTTTAATGGCCACCGCCTCAATTTCTTCGCGAATGCCTTCTTCATCTAGAAAACTATCGAAACTCGATCCGCTATGGTCAAAGGTCCCTTTGCTCATCCTTACCCTCATGCGAGGCCCCTTTCATGCTTACTCTTGTTATCTCGAGCGAGTTTCAGCTCCTGGTTCGTCCGAGGACACGCTTCCGGCCAGGAGGCAAACGCGCGGGGTCCGTGGATCATCGAGATCGTCGAGCACGGTCCTAAAAAGTCCGCGAACATTAATAACCCCGCCCGAGACCTGACAGCGTATCGGGCGGGGAGCAACCTCACCTTAGACCATATCACGTCGAATGCAGCCTATGAAACCACGAGAAGCACCGTTTGGGACGGGTCAGACATGGTTCGAATTCTTTGTATTGGTGGAGGCGGCGGGAATCGAACCCGCACCGGAAGATCCCGGTAACCCTCCGAAGCCCTTGGAAGACAAGGACTCCCGCGATGCTCCCTAGCCAGCTTGTGTCCGGCTGCACTCATTTTGCACTTGCGAGCCTCTCATGATCCCGCTTATGCCATACTAGGCTGCCGACGGGAGGACGTCGTCCGCCCAGACTGTCGGCCCCCGGAGGATGGCGTAGCGAGACGGGGCGGGCACGTTGACGTGGAACCACAAGCGAATGGACTCGATCGAGCTCCCGATCCCAACTCCTGACTGGGGACCTACTTTTCATCTTCCTTATCATCGAACGCCGATCGTCGTGCCGACTGATGCCAAAGTATCGACCGATACCATCGTCCAATAGATTCGCCTTCACGTTCATGGTCGAATATTCATGGAGCGCATTAGCCAGAAAATCCATTGGAGGTGAGAACATGACGGCACATTGGAAGAAGGTGGCTATGCTTATGCTGATGGGCCTGCTTGTCGCGGGCCCGATCGCGCCTCCTCACGCGGTCGCCCAGGGGACCCTACCGACGATCGTGCTTGTCCACGGTGCATTCGTGGACGGCAGCAGTTGGGACAAAGTCATCCCGATCCTGCAGCGCGACGGATACCCGGTCATCGCCGTACAAAATCCCCTCACCTCATTTCCCGACGATGTCGCGACAACCAAGCGGGTGATCGGTGGCCAGAAAGGTCCAGTCGTTGTCGTGGGCCATTCTTATGGGGGTGCGGTCATCACGGAGGCAGCCGCCGACAATTCGAATGTGAAGGTGCTCGTTTACATCGCCGCATTCGCCCCCGAGCCTGGCGAACCGTTTGGCGCGCCCGCCGGCGCGAAATTCGCTCCGACTGCGCTCAACTCCGCTCTTGTCCCCGATGCGGCCGGGTTTCTCTACGTTGATCGAGCTAAGTTTCGCGACCTCTTCTGTAAGGACCTCTCCGTAGAAGAGGCCCGCGTCGCGGCGGCCACTCAGAAGCCTACGAGCGCCTCAGTATTTGGCGCCTCGGTCGCCAAGGCCGCGTGGAAGAGAATCCCATCGTGGTACATCGTTTCATCGCAAGATCAAGCCCTCAATCCAGACCTTGAGCGTTTCTACGCGAAGCGCATCGGCGCTAAGACCACGGAGATCAAAGCGAGCCACGTACCGTTTCTCTCCCATCCGAATGAGGTCGCCAGAGTCATCGAGGAGGCGTCTCGAGAAACTCAATAAGGAAGCGACTCAAAACTGCAAAGATCAGGAGGGGGAGAAGATGGCTGCGAACATTGTGTTGGTCCACGGAGCGGATGCCGACGGGTCGAGTTGGAGCAAAGTTATCCCGATCCTCCAAGACGCCGGCCACTACGCGGTTGCCGTGCAGCTGCCGCTGA
>DATHLI010000477.1:0-4036 GCA_035488355.1 bacterium
GCAGTCGATGCACTCGTCGGGGTGGATGTACAGCATCACCTCGCCCTTGTCTTCATCCGCCTTGGGGTGGATGCAGTCGACCGGACAGACATCCACGCACGACCGGTCTTTGACGTTGATGCAGGGCTCGGTGATCGTGTAGGTCATCTTGCGCTGCCTCCTCTCGTAAGCCTCGCCACCATTATACTCCCCCTCACTATCCGGTAACTACCTTACGACAGGGACGATGTCCTCTCCGCCGCGGCGGCCGGCGTCCGGTCCCGCAGTTCAGCGCCCGTGGAGACCAGGCGCGGACACTTCGCCCCGCGGGGGCCCTCCCAGCAGATCTTCTGGGTCATGCAGGTCGGGCCGGCGAACTTGAAGATCTCGGGCGCGGCGTGCTGCAGCTCGGCCCGCATCAGGTGGGCCAGCCAGCGGATCTCCCACTGCGCCAGATTGCAGGTGCGCAGTTCAAAGAAGTGCAGGAGCGCGCGGGCGTTCGCCGACACGATCAACTTCGTCTCGAAGGCGTTGTTGAACAGGTACCGGGCGTCCTCCTGATGCACCCGCTCGTCCCGCAGGAGGAAGTAGGCGCGGACCGCGGCCTTGACCGGCTCGAGGAACGACTCGAGCATCTCGGGGATCCGGAGAATCGTCGGCGGCACGACGATCTCGACGAAGTCCTGGGACGAAAAGTCGACGTACCGCTGGCTCTGCTGCTCGTACGACCAGCCCACGCGGTGGCGGACCAGCTGGTGCGAGCAACTGCGGGAGATCCCCCGCACCCCGAAGACAAACTGGTTGTGCTCGACGCAGCTCGTGTGTCCGGCGGAGACGACGTGGTTGACCATGCGCGCGGTCGTCTTGGGCGAGAGCGGCTGGGGGAGGTCGAGGATGCTGCCGGCGCTGTAGCACTGCCGCGCCGCCATCGCGGCGAGGCGGTCCGCGTCGGGAGTGGCGGCGAGGAGGGTCGCCACGGGCCGGACGGCGTAGAGCGTGATCTCGCGTCCGCCGGGCAGCGCCACGGCACCGACCGCCCGTCCTCGCATCGTGCCGGGGTCCGCGAGGCGCTCGGGCATCACCGCTCCTCCATCGGAATCGCGCTGGTGAACGTGTGGCAGATGGGCAACGAATCTCACGCCGTCGAACGTATCCGTGTGGTTAATTCGCTGGAGAATGTGATTCACCTTCCCGCTGTGGTATCATGTCACCGTTTTGAGGAGATGTCGGTGAACGTTCCAGACCTGCTGATCCATCCCGAGGCGCTCCGCGCGCACATTCAGGCCGCGCTGGCCGGCCGGGGCGGGGCGTCGAAGCCGCCGCCCCAGGGGCTGCGGCAGGCGGCGGTGCTGCTCATGGTCGTCCACGCCAACGGCGAGGCGGCGCTCCTGCTCACCAAGCGCAGCGAGACCGTGGACCGGCACAAGGGCGAGATCTCGCTGCCGGGCGGCGCGATCGAGCCGGGCGAGTCCCCCCAGGCGGCCGCGATCCGCGAAACCAGCGAGGAGATTGGGGTGCGGGCTCAGGACATCACGATCCTGGGCGCGCTCGATGACGAGGAGACCTCCGTCTCCGGGTTCCTGATGATGCCCGTTGTCGGCACCATCCCGTACCCGTACCCGCTCCGGGTGAACCCCGCTGAAGTGCGCGCGGTGCTCGAGGCGCCGATCCGGGTCTTGCTCGATCCCGCGAACGTGCGCACGGAGATCTGGACCCGCGGAGGCGTGCCGCGGGAGATCTACTTCTATTCCGTCGGCCCCGAGGTCGTGTGGGGAGCGACCGGCCGGGTGATCACCCAGTTCCTCGAGGCGGTGTTCAATGTGCAGATCGCCGGCGCCGCCGCCCGAAGGGCCGCCCGCCGGGCGCGGTGAGCGGTGCGCCGTGAGGGACCGGCGATGCGCGTAGCGATCTTCGCGCGCCGGATCCGGGCCGTCCGCGTCGCCGTCTGAGCGGAGGGAGCGCGTGCGCCGGCTCACCGGTAAAGTCGCGCTCGTCACCGGCGCCGGCCGGGGGATCGGCCGCGCGATCGCGAAGGCGCTCGCGCAGGAGGGCGCCTCGCTCGTGCTGCACCACCTGGAGAGCGCTCAGGGCGCGGCGGAGGCGGCCGAGGAGGCCGGACGGCTCGGGGTGCCCACGCTCGTGGCCCGCGCGGACGTCTCCCTGGCCCCGGCCGTCCGGAACATGTTCGAGGAGATCCACCGGACGTTCGGGCGCCTGGACATCCTGGTCAACAACGCCGGGGTGTTCAGCCGGGTGCCGCTCCTCGAGGTGGCCGAGGCGCACTGGGACCGCGTGCTCGACGTCAACCTCAAGGGAACGTTCCTGTGCGCGCAGGCGGCCGCGCGGGTGATGCTGGCCCAGCAGTCCGGCGCCATCGTGAACCTGGCCAGCGGCGGGGGCCTGTCGCCGCGGCCCGGATACGAGACCTCGGCGCCCTACGCGGCGAGCAAGGCGGGGGTGATCATGCTGACCCGCCGCCTCGCTCTGGAACTCGCCCCGCACGTCCGGGTGAACGCCGTCGCCCCGGGGATCATCGAGTCCCGGCCCGGGTGGAGCGAGGACGTGCGAAAACGATTGGGGGCGGTCTCGCTCCTCGGGCGCATCGGCACGCCGGAGGCTGTGGCCGCCGCGGTGGTTTTCCTCGTGACGGACGACGCCGCGTCGATCACCGGCCACACGCTGGTCGTCGACGGCGGAACGGTGCTGCGGTAGGGGCGGGGGAGGGGCTGGCCGGCGTGGCGGCGGGGACCGACTACCACATGCATTTGGAGCGGGGTCCGTGGACGCTCGAGTGGCTCGAGCGCTTTGTCGAAACCGCCCGCGCCCGCGGCCTGCGCGAGATCGGGTTCAGCGAGCACCCGCACCGGTTCCGCGAGTGCCGCGCCATCTACCCCGCGCCGCTGCCCTGGGTCGACGCGCAGAACACCGAGCGGCTCGACAGCTACCTGCGGCTCGTCGAGCAGGCCCGTGCCGCCGCCCTGCCCGTCAAGCTCGCCCTGGAATGGGATTACCTTCCCGGGTTCGAGGCAGCCCTCGAGCGCGCGATCGGCGCGCACCCGTGGGATTACGCGATCGGGTCCGTGCACTGGCTGCCGCCCGCGACGCGCGGAGGGGAGTGGTGGGGGTTCGACGACCCCGCGCGGATCAGCGACTGGGAGCGGGTGGACGTGCTGGAGGTCTACCGCCGGTACTTTCGCCTCATCGGACAGGCGGCGCGGACCGGGCTGTTCGATATCATCGGGCACGCCGACGTCATCAAGGTCATGGGCTACCGGCCGAAGGCGGACATCGCGGACCTCTACGCAGCGGCCGCGTCGGAGTTCGCCGCCGCCGGGGTCTGCGTGGAGATCAACACGGCCGGATGGCGCAAGCCGGTTGGCGAGATCTACCCGGCGCCGCCGTTCCTGCGGGCCTGCCGGTTGGCCGGGGTGCCGGTGCTCATTAACTCGGACGCCCACGCCCCCGAGGATGTGGGGAGAGATTTCGACCGGGCGGCGGCCGTCGCCCGGGACGCGGGGTACCGGGAGACGGCGGCCTTCGCGCAGCGGTCCCGAACGATGGTCCCCCTCTGAGCGATTCCCAGCGCATGGACGATCGGATCCGGCGGCTCAACGAGGAGCGGTTCGCGCGCACCGCGGAGGCGTTTGCGAAGAGCGCGGCGGTCGGCAACCTGGCCGAGATCGAGTCGCTGGTCCGGCTCGCTGCGCCGGCCCCCACCGATCTCCTGCTTGACGTCGCCTGCGGCGCGGGGCGCCTGCTCAAAACGTTTGCCCCGCTCGTCCGGGTGGCCATCGGCACGGATGTGACGATGGAGATGCTCCGGCTGGCCCGGCAGGCGGGGCCCGGCGGCGCCGGCCGCTTCTTTCTTGTCCGGGCCGAGGGAGCGCGGCTCCCGTTTCGGGATGAGACATTCACGCTCGTCGCGACGACCCTGGCGATTCATCATTTTGGCGACCCGCGGCAGGTCCTGGGCGAAATGGCACGGGTCTGCCGGCCGGGCGGGAAGATCGCCGTGGGGGACATCGTGGGAGCCCCCGATGAGGCGAAGCGGGCCCGC
>DATHLI010000478.1:0-9143 GCA_035488355.1 bacterium
CGGCAGCCGTCACGGCGGACGCGAGGGCGGCGATCTCCGGCCGCCGAATGCGGCCTTCATAGAAGAGCAGCGGGATCTCTCCCAGGCTCCGGCCGAACTGGCGCGGGATCTCGGTCTCGAGCGCGGTGGGCGGCCCCGTGCTGTCGCGCGCGTGCAGAGCGGCGCGCACGCCGCCCAGTCCCAAGGCAAACCCGCTTCCCTCGTCTCCGAAGAGGTACCCCCATCCGCCGGCCCTCGCCTCCTGGCCCAGAGGATCCCGCCCCAAGGACACGGACCCCGTGCCGGCGATCACCACGACCCCGGGCCGGCAGGCGAGGGCGCCGGCCAGCGCGACGGACGCGTCGCTTTCGATCCGCATGATGCGCGTCGTGAGCAGCGGGGCGACAACGGCGGCAAACGCCCGAGCAGGCTCGCTGTCCCGGATGATGCCGGTCATGCCGAACTGCGCCGCCTCGAACGCGGGCCGGTCGAGCCCCGCGGCGGCCAGGGCCCCATTGAGCGCGCCGGCAACGGCGCTGCGCGCGCGCTCTTCTCCCCCGGGCGCCAGGATGTGGTTGCTGGGACCGCCGCGGCCGATGCCGAGGACGCGCCCTTCGCGATCGCACATCGCCAGGGCTGTGCTCGTGGCGCCGCCGTCGACGCCGAGAAAATATTCCATGAGCGAGCAGGCTTCTCGGACCGTCGCGGGCGATCCTCCCGCTTGTGGATGGTCAGAGCAGGGCGGCGGCCACCGCGGCGGCGATCCTGGGGCGGAGGGCGAGGATCTCGGTGCGGTCCCGTCCGAGATGGATCGCGTTGGTGAGGAGGACGAGGGCCAGGTCGTGGTCCGGGTCGATCACCAGCGAGGTGCCGGTGAAGCCGGTGTGCCCGAACGCCCGGGGCGAGAGCGACGCTCCCCACCATCCCTGAGGGCCGGTGAGCGCCCATCCAAGGCCGCGGCCGGCTCCCCGCGTCTGATCCGCCGTCGCCTCCCGCACGAGGGCGGCATCGAGGAGGCGGCCGTTGGGGCCGCGTCCGCCGTCGAGCCACATGCGGCAATAGGCGATGAGGTCGTCCGCGGTGCCGAACACGCCGGCGTGGCCGGAGACCCCGTCCATGGCGTAGGCGTTGCTGTCGTGCACCTCGCCCCAGATGAGGCGCCGCCGCCACGTGTGTCTCCGGCCGGCCTCGCCGGCCATCGTCTGCTCGATCGCGGTGCCGTCCTCGGTTGGGGCGATGCGCTCGAGGAGCGCGCGATCAGGGGAGTAGCTCGTGTCGATCATGCCGAGGGGAGCGAAGAGGCGCCCCCGAGCGAGGACGTCTAGGGTGGCGCCCAAGGTCCGGCGCACGACCTCGCCGAGCAGGATGAACCCCAGGTCGCTGTACACGACTGGCCCCCCGGGGACGGCGGCGGACGCCTTCGCCGCCGCGCGGGCGACCACGGCGTCGTATCCCGCGACCTCCAGGTAGAACGGGATCCAGGCCGGCAGGCCGGAGGTATGGGACAGCAGATGCCGCAGCGTGATGGCGGATGGGCCGCACTCGGGGAGATGCGCGGCGACGGCGTCGTCGAGCGTCAGCCGGCCTTCCGCGGCGGCCTGGAGGATCAGCGGGACGGTGACGACGACTTTGGTGAGGGACGCCAGGTCGTAGATGGTCTCCGGCTCGGCGGGCTGCCGGGTCGGGGTCAACGACCGGTCCCCGACCGCCCATCGGATGACCCTCTCCCCGCGGTGGAGGACGGCCAGCACGGCGCCCGGATAGGCGCGGCCGATGCCCTCCTCGAGCAGCGCGCGGACAGGCGCGAGCGCCGGCGGAACGTGGGGCGAGCCCCCGACCGCCCCGCGCATCTTGTCGGCGTCCCCGCGGGCTCTCACGCGGGGCTGTCCTCCGCCGCGCCCGGCGGCCACGTGAACTTTCCCAGCACCGCGGCATGGCGCGCCCCGGTGACCCGTGGAAGGTTCCCCGGGAGGCCCATCAGGGACGCGTGGCCGAGGAGCGCGAACGCCAGCGCTTCTTTCGCGTCCGAGGGGACGCCGAATTCATCGATCCGCCGCACGCGCAGAGGCGCCACGGCGGCGGTGAGGTCCCGCAGCAGGGTCGGGTTATGGACCCCCCCGCCCGAGGCGATCAGCTCCTCGACGGGATGGCGGGGCAGCACGTGCCGGGAGAGATTCAGCGCGACCGCGTGGGCCGCAAACGCGGTCGCGGTGGCCAGCAGGTCCTCAGGGGGGACCGCTCCCCATCGAGCCAGCAGATCATGAAGGAAGGGGCGGCCGAATTGCTCGTGCCCGGCCGCCTTCGGCGGGGCGGCGGCAATGAAGGGGTGGTTCATCAGCGACGCCAGCATCTCGCGGTGGACGCGCCCCCGGGCCGCGTGGGCGCCGTCGCGGTCGAAGGGCTCCCCGAAAAAGTGGCGGGCGAGCCCGTCGATGATCATGTTGGCCGGGCCGCAGTCGAAGGCATACACGTCCTCGCGCCGCGTCCCGGCCGGCAGCACGGTCAAATTGGAGATCCCGCCGAGGTTGAGCGCGATCCGGCCGGTGGGTCCGCCGAGCAGGAGCAGATCGGCGTACGGGACGAACGGCGCGCCGACCCCTCCGGCCGCCATGTCGGCGGCGCGGAAGTCCGCGATGACCGGCCGGCCCGTGCGCTCGGCGATCACCGCCGCCTCTGCCAGCTGGAGCGTGGCGGCGCGGCTGAGCGGATTGGCGGGGTCGCCGGCGGCGACGTGGGCGACCGTCTGGCCGTGCGAGGCGATGAGGTCGACCGAATCCATCCCGTACCCGGCCGCCCTGGCCGCGGCCAGGGCGGCGGAGGCGAAGAGTTCCCCGAGGAGATAATTGAGGGAGGCCGCCTCCTGCATCGTGGCCGGCTCGGTGAACATGTCGACCAGCCGCTGCCGCACGCCGTCGGGATACGGCGTGGTGGCCCACCCCCGAAGCCGGATGCCGGGCCGGTCCCCCGGCCGGTCGGTAATCTCGACGGCGGCCGCGGTGATGCCGTCTGCGGAGGTGCCGGAGATGAGCCCGATGATCGTCTTGGTGGGCTTGGCCCGAATGCGGGCGAACGGGTCGGCGGTCATGCGCGCGGCATCACAGGGTGCGCCGTCACGGGGCCCGCCGTCACGGCGCCGCCAGGGCCCGGCGAACGCTTCCTCCGGCGCGCACCAGACGCTCCGCCGCCGCCTCCGGGTCGAGACGGGCGCGGAGCATGACGATCGCGACCGGCGCCCGCCCGCCGGCGCGGGCGAGGGCCTCGACGGCGTCGGGTTCCGCGACCCCGGCCGCGGCGGCCACGATCCGGACCGCCCGCCGGCGGAGCTTGGCGTTCGTCGCGGCCACGTCCACCATCAGGTTTCCGTAGACCTTGCCGAGCCGGACCATCGCCAGCGTGCTCAGCATGTTCAGCACGAGCTTCTGGGCGGTCCCGGCTTTGAGCCGCGTGCTGCCGGCGATGACTTCGGGTCCGACCAGGGGAACGATGCCCAGCTGGCACGCGGCTTCGAGCGGCGAGGACGGCGTGCAGGCCACGGCGATCGTCGTCGCCCCGCGAGCCCGCGCGCGGCGGACGGCGGCGACGACGAACGGCGTCCGTCCGCTCGCCGCGATCCCGACGACCACGTCGTCCGGCCCGGCCCCCCGCGCGTCCATCGCCCGCGCGCCCGCGGCCTCGTCGTCCTCGGCGCCCTCCACGGCCTCGGTCACCGCCTGCGCGTCACCCGCGAGCACTGCCTGCACCAGGTCCGGCGGGGTGCCGAACGTGGGCGGGCACTCCGCCGCGTCCAGCACGGCGAGGCGGCCGCTGGTGCCGGCGCCGACGTAGATCAGCCGGCCCCCGCGGCGCAGCGCTTCGGCGATGCGGACCACCGCGTCCGCGATCTGCGGGAGCACGGCTTCCACCGCGGCGGGAACGCGCCGGTCTTCCTCGTTCATCACCCGGGCCTGATCGAGCGGAGAGCGGAGGTCCAGGTCTCGCGTGCGGTCGTTGATGGCTTCGGTCAGGAGCTCAGATTCGCGCATGCCGCACCTCGTCACTGACGTTGGATACCCAGGTCGTCCGTCTCTCATACCGGTTCTCGGCACCCGCGGTCCTCACACCCGCAGGCGCGGATCCAGGAGGTCGCGGAGGCCGTCGCCGATGAGATTGAAGCCGAGCACGATCAGCGCAATCGCCGCTCCCGGGAAGACGGCGGTCCACGAGGCGAGCGCCATGAACCGGCGGGATTCGGCGAGCATGTTCCCCCAGGACGGCGTGGGGGGCTGCGTGCCGAGACCGAGAAAGCTCAGGGCGGACTCGGTGAGGATCGCGAGCGACAGGCTGAGCGACGTCTGCACGATCAGCGGCGCCGCGATGTTCGGCAGGATGTGGTTCCAGAGAATTCGGCCGGTCCCGGCCCCCAGGGCGGAGGCCGCATCGACGTACTCGAGGCCGCGGACGGCCAGCGCGCTGGCCCGGCTGACCCGTGCAAACTGCGGCGTGTAGACGACGCCGATCGCCGCGACAATCGTCCACACCGCCGTGCCGGCGGCCGCCATGATGGCGATCGCCAGCAGCACCGCGGGAAAGGCGAAGATCACGTCCATCGAGCGCATCAGCACCCCATCGAGCGCCCCGCCGAAGTACCCCGCGGCCACGCCGGCCGCTCCTCCCACCGCCAGGGCCACCAGGACCGACGCGAACGACACCGACAGCGACACGCGCGCTCCATAGAGCAGCCGGCTCGCGACGTCTCTCCCGAACTGGTCGGTCCCGAACGGATGCGGTCCACCCGGCGGGGCCAGCAGGGCCTGGGAGGCCATGGCGAGCGGATCGCCGGGCGCCAGCACGGGGGCGGCCCCGGCGGCCAGGAGATAGCCTCCCACGATCACGGCCCCCGCCACCGCGACGGGCGTCCGCAGGAATCGAACGGCGAAGGTGGGGCGCGGGCGCGGCGGCGCCGCAGGCCGCACCCGCGGGCGGGGCGCCGCCGGGGGCCCGATCATCGATACCGCACCCGCGGATCCACGTACGCGTACAGCACGTCCACCACGATATTGGTCAGCACGAACAGCATGGCGATGACGAGGACCACTCCCTGCACCACCGGATAGTCCCGCTGGGCGATCGCGTTGAGCGCCAGCCGGCCCATGCCCGGCAGCGCAAACACCTCCTCGATTACGACCGTGCCGCCGAGGAGATACCCGGCCTGAAAGCCGACCACCGTGATCACCGGGATCAGCGCGTTGCGCAGCGCATGCCGGTCGATCACCAGGCGTTCCCGCAGCCCTTTCGCCCGCGCCGTCCGGACATAGTCCTGCCCGAGGACCTCGAGCAGCGACGAGCGGACGAACCGCATGATCACCGCGGTCAGGACGACCCCGAGCGAGAATGCCGGGAGGGCCAGCACCGTCAGGTTGCCGGCGGGGTCGGCGAAGAAGCGGACGTATACGCCGATCGAGGCGATCGGGAGGATGCGCCCCGGGAGGAAGAGCAGCAGCATCGTCGCCAGCCAGAAGTTGGGGATGCTGAGGCCGATCAGCCCCCCGACACGAATGGCCGCGTCTTCGACGGTCCCCCTCCGGATCGCTGACGCGATCCCGATGGGGAGCGCCACGGCGAGGGCGAAGGCGAGCGCCAGCACGGTCAGCTCCACGCTCACCGGCAGCCGGGCGAGGATGTCGGGCAGCACCGGCCGGCTGGTGCGCAGCGAGACGCCGAAGTCTCCCTGGAGCACGCGGCCGATCCAGTCGGCGTACTGGAGCGGGAGCGGCTTGTTCAGGCCAAACAGGCGCCGGAGTTCCTCCATCTGCGCCGGCGTCATGTCCACCTGGGTGCCGAGGAACAGCTGGAGGGCGTTCCCCGGAATCAGGTGGATGAGCAAGAAGACGACAACAGACACCCCCCAGAGGACTGGCAGGAGGGTGAGGAGCCGGGCGAGGATAAACGCGGCCACGCGGCCTGGCCGGGCCGGGGGAGCGCCCGGCCCGGCGGTCGGTCATCGCTCGATCGACGTCTGTTCCAGGTAGGTGAGCGCCCCGGTCGGGATCAGGCGGAACCCCTTGACGTACGGCTGCAGGACGGTCGACTCGTACGGGGCGTACAGGAAGACCGCCGGCGCCTTCTCGACGAGCTGGCGCTGGAGGTCGTTGTAGATCGGCTTGCGCTCGGCGCCCACCACGTGCACGCGGCCGCGGTCGAGCAGCTTGTCCACCTCGGCGTCCTTGAAGAGGAAGTTGTTGACCGCGCCGGTGCTGTAGAACGTGCGGTACAGGAACCGGTCGGGGTCGGGATCGCCGCCCCGGAGCTCGATCATCGTGTCGAAGTCGCGCTTGACCCAGCGGTTGATGTAGGTCCCCCACTCGATGTTCTCGATGGTGGGGACGAGCCCCACGCCGCGCAGCTGGTTCTGGATCACCTCGGCCACCGCCAGCCCGCCCTCGTAGGTCGGCGACGCGACGATCTTGAACGCGGCCCCGGCGGCGCCCGCGTCCTGCAGCAGCTGCCGGGCCTTCGCCGGGTTCGGATGGTACTCGGGAAACGCGCCCACCGGGAGCGCCCAGAGCTTCGCCGGCGCCGGGACCGGGCCGCTGACCACCCCGAGCCCGAACTCCGCGGCTCTGACGACCGCGTCGCGGTCGATGGCGTAGGCGATCGCGTCCCGCACCCGCGCGTCCGTGAACGGCGCGCGGGTCGTGTTGAACGAGAAGATGCGGAGGTTGAGGCTGGGTATCTGCGCGACGACGAGCCCGCGGTCGCCCTGGGCCTGCTTGACGACGCTGCCGTCGGAGATCGTGGCCATATCGACGCTCCGCGTCCGGACGCCGGCCAGGAGCGAGGCCTGTTCGGGGATGATGCGGAACACCACCTCGTCCACTTTCGGCAGCCCCGCCTTGAAATAACGGGGGTTCTTGGTCAGGCGCATGAAGTTGTCCGGGACCCATTCGGCCAGCGTGAACGGTCCGGTGCCGGCCTCGGTCTTCTGGAGGTCGCCCGAGCGGAGGACCGCGGCCTTCTCGACGATCGCGGCGTTCCCGGACGCCAGCCCGGAGAAGATCGAGGCCAAGGGGTATTTGAGGTGGAGGCGGACCGTGTGGCGATCTACCGCCGTGATGGTGTCCACGGGATCCAGGTAGGACCGGCCGGGCGAGGCGGTCTTGGGGTCGAGGATCCGCTCGATCGTGAAGGCGACGTCGTCGGCGGTCATCTCCTCGCCGTCATGGAACAACACGCCCTTGCGGAGGTGGAAGACGTAGGTCCGGGCGTCGGGAGTGTCCCAGGATTCCGCCAGATCGCCGACCACGCGCAGGTCGGCGTCATAGGTGACCAGCTTGTTGTACAAGAGGTCGACCCGCCGGAACGAGGAGAAGGCGGTCACCTTGTTCGGATCCAGGCCGACGATCTCTTGGTCGACGCCGAGCGTCAGCGTCACCTTGGCGCCGGCCGCCTGCGTGCTCGGCGCGAGGGAGACCGCGGCCAGCCCGGCCGCGAGCGCCAGCGCCAGTCCAAGAGCCAGACACCGCCTCGATGGCATCGAGCACCCCCTATGAGCCCGTCCCCTGGATCGGGCCGAGCGTTTTACGGTACAGGACCTCGGTGATGCCGTTCCGCACGTAGTCGGGGATTTCGCCAATCCGCCGGTAGCCGCGGCGCTCGTAGAATCGCTGCGCCTCCGCGTTCCAGGCGGAGGTGAGCAGAAACACGTTCGGGCCCTGATCGAAGATGGCCGCCTCCACCGCGTCCATCAGCCGGCGTCCGGCCCCCCGGTGCTGCGCGTCCGGCGCGACCGCGATGGTGCGCACGTACCCGCTGTGCGCGAACGTGCCCCGGACGCTGTAGACGGCGAACCCGATGATGCGGCCGGCCTCCTCGGCGACGAGGCCCCGGCACGGGCCGGCGAACACGTCGGCGAGCGCGCCCCGCGCCGCCGCCGCCGTCGTGACCCCATAGCGCGCCAGCAGCGGGGTCGCGAGCATGATGGCGGCGCAGGCATCCACGTCGGCCTCGAGCAATGGCCGGATCGTCACAGCCACGTATTCTCCGGACCGCCGCCGCGGGCCTTCCACTCCCGCGATGGGATCGCGCGCGCGGCGCGCGTCGAACGCAGGAGGTGGGAGGCGTGGGCCGAAAGCAACGCCTCCATGATCGTCTCCGCCGGCACCGTGCTCGCCCCCGATCGCGATCTCAGCCCCGGGTACGTCGTGCTGGAGGAGGGCCGGATCGTCCGGGTCGCGGCCGGGTCCCCGCCGCCGGACGCCCCCGGTCCGGCCGCGGCTTTTCCGGACGGCACACTGATTCCCGGCCTGATCGACCTGCAGGTCAATGGGGGCGCCGGTGTGGACTGTCTTCGGAGCGGCCCCGAGGGTTATGAGATCCTGGGCCGGTATCTTGCCGCCACCGGCGTGACCGGGTACCTGCCGACCATCATCAGCGCCCCGCTCGAGGAGATGCGCCGGGCCGCGGCCGCCGCCGGCGCCGCGGCGGCGCGGCGCGGACCCTTTCCTCAGATCCTGGGCGTTCATCTGGAGGGGCCGTACTTGAATCCGCTGCGCCGCGGCGCCCACCGCGCCCACGACCTCCGTCACCCATCGGTCGCTGAGATCGCGGAGACGCACCGCCGCGCCGCGGGGCTTTTGAAGATGGTCACGCTCGCTCCCGAACTCGAGGGCGCCGAGGCCGTTGTTCGCTGGCTGGCCGACGAGCATGTCATCGTCTCGATCGGGCACACCGATGCCACGGCCGATGAGGTGGCCGCGGCCGCGGCCTGGGGGGCCCGCATGGTCACGCACGTATTCAATGCGATGCGGGGGTTCCACCACCGCGAGCCCGGCGCGGCGGGCGCCGCGCTGCTGACCTCCACCCTGACGCTCGGGGTCATTGCCGATTTCGTCCACCTCCACCCCGCCGCGATCCAACTCATCGCGCGCGTGGCGGGGCCGATCCGCGTTGCGCTGGTGACCGATGCGATCTCGGCCGCCGGGATGGGGCGGGGGAGTTTTACCCTCGGGGCGCAGAGCGTCGAGGTCCGGGACGGGGTGGCGCGTCTGTCGGACGGCACCCTGGCGGGCAGCGTGCTGGCCATGATCCGGGGAGTCCACAACTTCGAGCGCGCGGCGTCGCTGGGGCTGCGGGAGGCCGTCCAGTCCGCGACCCTCGTGCCCGCGCGCCTTCTCGGCCTCAGCCGC
>DATHLI010000479.1:0-4504 GCA_035488355.1 bacterium
GAGCGCGCCCGAGGCCCGCAGCCTGGTGGCCCTGATGCGGCGCCTCCGCGCCGGCGGGGTCACGTTTGTCGTCATCGAGCACAACATGGACGTCGTCATGGACGCCGCCGACCGCGTGATCGTCCTGGACTACGGGGAAAAAATCGCCGAGGGACCGCCGCAGGCAGTGCAGCGCGACCCCCGGGTGATCGCCGCATACCTCGGGGAGGAGGACACCGCCCCGCAAGGCGCGGGGCCCGCCGCGGCGCCGACCCTGGAGACCCGCCCATGACGACGGCCCCGCTCCTCTCGGTGTCCGGGCTCGTCGCACGGCGCGGCGGCGTCGAGGTCCTCCACGGGATCGATCTGGAAGCGCGGGCCGGCGCGATCCTGGCGATCATCGGCCCCAACGGAGCGGGGAAGTCCACCCTCCTCGGGACGATCGCCGGGGCCTACCCGGCGTCCGCCGGCGCGATCGTCCTGGACGGCCGGCCGATCACCGGGCTCCCCGCGGAGGAGATCGTGCGGCTGGGGATCAGCCTCGTCCCGGAGCGCCGGCAGATCTTCAGCACGCTGACCGTCCGCCAAAACCTGCTCCTCGGCGGCTACCACCGGTACTGGCGCCACCGCGCCGCCGTGCGCGCCGACGTTTCTCGTCCCCGGGCGATCTTCCCCAGGCTCGCCGTCCTTGACCGCCGGACGGGCGGCACCCTGAGCGGCGGCGAGCAGCAGATGCTGGCGATCGGGCGCGGGCTGATGTCCCGTCCCCGCGTCTTGCTCCTGGATGAGCCCTCGCTGGGGCTCGCGCCCCTCCTGGTCCGCGAGATCGTCCACGCCCTGGAGCGCCTGCGCCGGGCGGAAGGGCTCACCGTCGTGCTGGTCGAGCAGAACGTCAAGGCGGCGATGGCGATTGCCGACGACGTCTGCGTGATGGAGCGGGGCGGGATTGTGCTCCGGGGCACCCCGAGCGCTCTGCTCGCCCATCCGGGGATCAAGTCGGCCTACCTGGGCAAAGGCTATGAGCTCGCAACCCCCGGAACCTGACACACCGGGCGGCCCGGCCCGAAGAGACCGGGCGCTCCGCATCGACGATCCCTCGCTCTTCGTGGACCGGACCCTGGAATCCATGGCGCGCGAGGACCTCATCGCCTACCAGTGGCAGCGTCTTTGGCCCGCGCTCGCCCGGATCGGGGAAAGCAACCCCTTCTATCGCCGGAAGTGGGACGCCGCCCGAATCGACCCGAGGGCGGTCCGGGACTGGACGCAGTTCCGCGGGCTGCCGTTCACGACGAAAGCGGAGCTCTCCCAGGACCAGGATGCGCATCCGCCGTTCGGCAGCAACCTGACTTATCCCCTCGACCGCTACATCCGCGTCCATCAGACCTCGGGCACGACCGGCCGGCCGATCCGGTGGCTGGATACGGCCGAGTCGTGGGACTGGTGGATCCGCTGCTGGACGTTCGTCTACCGCGCGGCCGGGGTGGGCGCCGGCGACCGCATCTTCGCCGCGTTCTCCTTTGGGCCGTTCATCGGATTCTGGGCGGGATTCGACGCCGCGCGGCGCATCGGCGCGCTCGCGATCCCGGGCGGAGGCCTGGACACCGCGCTGCGCATCAAGGCGCTGGTCGAGACCAGGGCGACGGTGCTCGTCTGCACGCCCTCCTACGCGCTGCGCCTGGCGGAGGCCGCCCGCGCGGCCGGAGTGGATCCCGCCTCGATCGGTGTGCGCGTCACGATTCACGCGGGCGAGCCGGGGGCCAGCATCGCGGCGACCCGCCGGCGGATCGAGGCGGCCTGGGGGGCGCGTTGCATCGACCACACCGGCCTGACCGAGGTCGGCGCCACGGGATTCACGTGCGCCGCCGGAGAGGTGCACCTGAACGAAAGCGAGTTCATCGTCGAGGTGCTGGATCCCGTGACCGGAGCCGCTGGGGCGTCGGGGGAGGGCGAGCTCATCCTGACCAATCTCGGGCGGGAGGGCTCCCCGGTGATCCGCTACCGGACCGGCGACCGGGTGCGCGTCCTCGACGCGCGGTGCGCCTGCGGGCGGACGTTTGCGCGGCTGGCGGGGGGCATCCTGGGCAGGGTCGACGACATGCTGGTCGTTCGCGGGATGAACGTCTTCCCCAGCGTGATCGAAGACGTGGTCCGCCGGTTCGACTGCGTGGATGAGTTTCGCCTGGAGGTGCGGCGGCGCGCGGAGATGGCCGATCTGCGGGTGGTCGTCGAGGTGGATGAGCCGAAATGGGGGGCCGCGGTGGTGGCCGCGGCCCTGACCCAACTGCGTGATCAGCTGCGGCTGGCGTGCGGCATTCGCATCGACGCGGCGGCAGTCCCGGCGGGGGCCCTGCCGCGGTTCGACCTGAAGGCGAAGCGGGTCGTGCAGGTGGACTAACCCCGGCCTGGCGGAAGGTCAGCGAAACAGGTCGAGCGCCGGATCCCGCAGCAGCCTTCTCGCCTCGCCCTCCCCCTCGGCGACCGGGATGCCCCGGACCAGGACGGCGGGCATGCCCTCGTCGCACTGCCCCTGGAGGAGCGTCGCCGCGGCGGCCAGTTCGTCCGCCACGGCTTCGACCGAGGTCCGCATGGTGTAGCCGTAGCGGTCCGGGCGCCCCGCCAGGCTGTGGAGCGGCTCCAGGCCCGCGGCGCCGATGCACACCCCGACCGCGCCCTCCCGGTGCGGCCGGCCGTGGCTGTCGTTGATGATCACCCCGATCGACGCGTCGAACGCGGCGCGCAGCGCCGCCCGGATGGCCCGGGCCGACGCATCCGGATCGCGCGGCAGCAGGCAGACCGCGTCGGGGCCGAACCCGACATTGCTGTGGTCCACGCCCGCGTTGGCGCAGATGAAGCCGAGCCGGTGCTCGGTAATCAGCACCCCCGCGTGGACGCGGACGATCCTGGTGGACTCCCGGAGGATGACCTCGACGAGCCGCGGATCCTTGCCCGCCTCGGGGGCCAGGCGGCGGGCCTCCTCCCCGGGCGTGACGCCGGCGAGATCGACCAGGCTGCCTTCGGCCTTGCTCACGACCTTCTGCGCCACCACCAGCACGTCGCCCGCAGCCGGCCGCAGCGAAGCGGCGTCGAGGGCCCGAACGAGCAGGTCGGGAAGCGACATTCCCGGCCGGACGTCGGGGATCCCCGGGACGGCGATCAGGGCCGCATCAGTCACGCGGGAGGACCAACGCGCCGGAGCGCGGGAAGCACGTCTTTGCCGAGCAGCCTGATGGTCGCTTCCTGGTCGACCGACGTGACCTGAATCGAGACGATATCCGCCCCCACCTCGACCAACGGGCGGTACACCTCGACCAGTTCCGCCGCGGTGCGGGCCCACGCGTACTTTCCGATGATCTCGCGCCGGTCCATCGAGTCGGCCCGGGCCCGCAGGACGGATGGGTCCACCTCATCGAGCCGGCCTTCCACCCGCAGCCCGCGCCAGGCCGCCAGGGCCTTCCACGCCTCGTCCTCGTCCCGGGCGAGAATCGACCACCGTTGCGCGACCACCGTTGGCTTCGGACGGTCCGCCTTCTGCGCGGCCCGTGAGAACGGGTCGATGACCTGCTCGCGCGCCTCCCGCGGCGCCTTCACGCTGACGATCAGCCCGTCGGCGATCCGGCCGGCCAGCGCCGCGGACTGCTCCCCGCCGGCCGCCATCCAGATGGGGACGCGGCCGAGCGGCGGGCTATAGAGCTTGGCCGCCCGCGTCCGGTAGAATTCTCCGGCGAAGTCGAGCTTCTCCCCATCCAGCAGCCGCCGCATGATCGGGACGGCCTCCGCCATGCGGGCGCGCCGTTCCTTGTTCCCGGGGAACTCCCAACCGAGCGGACGCTCGTTGATCCCTTCGCCGCTCCCGACGCCGAGCGCGAAGCGGCCGCCGGACAGCCGGTCCACGGTGGCCGCCGCCTGGGCGACCAATCCCGGATGATAGCGGAACAGGGGGCAGGTCACCGCGGTGGCGATCCGCGCGCGCCGCGTGCGCAGGGCCAGCGCCCCGAGCAGGCTCCAGGCGAAGGGCGAGGCGGAGAGATCGTCGACCCAGGGGTGGAAGTGGTCGGAGACCGTCAGCACGTCAAACCCTGCCGCCTCCGCCTGAACGGCATGGTCGAGGAGCGCCTGGGGCTGGAATTGTTCGGTGCCTAAAAAGTAGGCAAAATCAGGCATCCCGCCCCCCCGGCGTGGTGCTGCCGGCACGCGCCGCCGTGACCGTCAATGCGCGGGGATCGCGCTGCGGGCGAGCTCGCGTCCCGCATCGATGACCCGCCGCACCCCGGCCGCGTCGGACGCCACCGGCTGTAAAATGGGCAGCCGCACCCCGGCCTCCGCATAGGCGCCGAGGCGCCCCAGCACATCGTCCGGGGAGCCGGCCAGGGTAAACGCGTCGAGGAGCGCGTCGCCGATCTGCCCGCGCGCGCCCTCGAGGTCGCCCCGGAAGAACGGCTCCGCGATGCGCCGCTTGCTCTCGGGATCGACGCCGCTCTCGCGCAGCACGGCCTCGTCGATGACGGCAAACTGGTAGCTGACGAAC
>DATHLI010000480.1:0-4317 GCA_035488355.1 bacterium
CGAGGGAGAAGGCGGCGGGCGCTCGCGGCCTTGACCGCATGCGCGACGTCGTGCAGAAGAAGTCGTACTCCGGCTCGGTCGAGGTCGAGGTGCCGACCGCGTTCGAGCCCGCGGTCAGCGCCACGACGCTCAGCCTTCCGCTGGCAGCGGAGGGCGAGTACAGGCTCGACGCGACTCTCACCGTGTCCGGGCGTGAGGTGGATCACGCTGAGCTCACCTTCATCGTGTCCTCGGCGCAGTCAGCAGATCGGCCCCGCCCCGAGATTCCTCGTTACCTTGCAGAGCGGCTCGCCGACCTGAAGAGCCTGCGTCCCGAGAATCAGGGCTTGAGCTTTGCGCTCGAGAATCGGACCCGCCCGGCGGTGTTGGTAGGCGTCACGGGTTTGCGCCTCGATGGTGTTCTCGTCACCGGGCATCAGCTGCAGATCGAAACGAATGCGGGCCTTGCGCCACTGCCCAAGCGTCTCGACATGCCGCTGGGCAGGCGCATGGTGCTTTACGTCGTGACCGGCGAGCCGATCGCTGCAGGCGCCCATTCGCTCGAGGCGGACATCACCGTGCCGGGGGTGGCGTCGGGAAGGCTGGTGATCGAAAACGGCGCTATGTCGCGTGGCGGTGGCTGACCTCGGTGGCATACTTCTGCACTACGCATTTGTCGCTTAACGCCAAGGATCCACTGCCGCAGTAGGCGAGAAGGGAGGCTCCCCACCGTATGCCCGTTGAATACGCAGACATCATCCTCGCGGTCGCGGCCCTGATCGCCGCCGCGCTGTACCTGAGGACCAGACGCCGCCGCAAGAAGAAGTCCGCCCCTCCGGTTCGCCCTGCCGCCCCGACCAACCAGACGGCCGGCGTGGCCGCCACGTGGGCGCCGCCGACGCCCGCGCGACCGGCAATGACCCCGGTGGCGCCCACGATCGTCTCTCCGCCCAACTCTGGGTGGGCAGCTGCCGCCGCGGCCAAGCCTGCAGCGGGCGGCTGGGGATCGCCTGCCTCGCCCGCGGTCGCCTCTTCTCAGGCTCCGTCGACCTCGCCGTCATGGGGCGCGCCCCCCGCCTCCGCGCCGCCTCCGCCCGCGGCCTCGCCGACCTGGGGTGCGCCGCCGCCGGCGCCACCTGCAGGCGGGGCCCCGACATGGGGCTCGCCGACGCCGGCGCCACCGCCCGGCTCGGCCCCTGCGCCTTCGTGGGGCGCACCGGCCGCGCCGCCGCCCGCGTCGCCCCCGGCCGCCGAGCCGGCTCCGTCATGGGGAGCCCCCTCGGCTCCAGCCCCATCCTGGGGCGCGCCGCCGGCTGGGGATCCCGCCGGACAAGCCGTCCCTTCGGCGCCGTCGTGGAATCCGCCCGCCGCGCCGGGCTTGGACGCCTCCCCGGCGGCTCCACCTCCGGCCCCGTCTCCGGCGGAGGCTGCACATGCGCCGTCGGGCAGCGATTGGGGTGCGCCCGCCTCGGCCGCGTCCTGGGGCGCGCCGCCGGCGGCGGCTCCGGCCCCTCCTCCGACTGTCGCCCCGTCCTGGGAGCCGCCGGCAAGCGGGTCGGCGGCGGCCGCTCCGTCCTGGGGCGCGCCTTCGGCCGCGCCGGCGTGGGAACCCCCGCAGACCGAAGAGCCCGCGGCACCTCCCGCTCCGTCATGGGGAGCACCCCCGGCGTCCGCCGCACCCTCCCCGGAGCCTCCGCCCGCCGCTCCCGCGCCCCCACCCTGGAATTCGCCGGCGCCGGCCTGGTCGGCCGCGGCAGCAGCGGCTGAGCCCGCACCTCCGCCTTCAACCGACGCCGAGCTTGCTGCGGGCGCCGAGGCGGCGGCTCAGGCATCACCTGCCGAACCGGCTTCCGCCGAACCACCCGCCGCGCCGTGGCAGGCGCCGCATGTCGCCGCGGGCTCCGATGTGGCTGAGACGATGGTCGCGCGGCCGCGGATCGACACCGGCGGCGCGGAGCGTGAACCCACCACGCTGATGCCCGCATGGCAGCCGCCCCCGCCGGCCCCCCCGCCGCTGCCCGAGACGATGGCGATGCCTGCGAGGAGCACCCAACCGGGCGCGGCAGCCGTGGGCGCCGGCCCCCAGGCCGAGATGACGATCGAGACAGGACCTGACGCCGGCCACAAGCATCGCGCCGGCGACCACGCCATGCGCCTTGGCCGCTCGCCCGACAACGACGTGATCCTCCGGGACCCGGCGACCAGTGGGCATCACGCGCGCCTGGAGCGCCGCGGCGATCAGTTCTGGCTCGTCGACCTGGGCAGCACGAACGGCACGTTCGTCAACGGCGAGTCCATCCAGGAGAAGCAGCTGAACCATGGCGACCGCGTGACAGTTGGCCAGAACTCAGTCCATTTCTCGGTACTCGAGGCGTAGTGCCGGTCCGGCTCGTTAGTTAGCACGATGCGTCTACGTATCGCGTGGGCCACAGACCCAGGTCTCGAGAGAGAAGAGAACGAGGATTCTGTCGCGGTCTGGCGCAATAAGGCCGGCCTCGACACGCTGATCGTGGTCTGTGACGGGATGGGCGGGCACGCGGCCGGTCAGCATGCGAGCTCGATCGCAGTGAAGACCGTGACCAAGGTTCTGGCGGAAGACGGGCAGGAAGGGCCCGACGTCGAGCGCCTCAAGCGTGCGTGCAAAGAGGCGAACACCGCCGTGTTCGCCGCCGCGCGCGACAACCCGGAGTGGGCGGGCATGGGGAGCACGATGACGATCGCGGCGATTCGCTCCGGCGAGATCGGCTTGCTCAACGTAGGCGACAGTCCGGCCTACCTGTTTCGCAATGGGCTGGCCAAGCTCATCTCGCAGGACCACTCATGGCCTGCGGAGCAGGTACGTCTCGGTTTGATCAAACCGGAGGAGGCGGCCAGCCATCCGCTCAAGCACCGCCTGACGCGCGCGGTTGGCGTCTGGGAGCAGATTCAGGCGTTCACCGACAAGATCAAGCTCAACGAAGGCGACGCGATCGTGCTCTGCAGCGACGGCGTCGAGACGGCGGGCGTCAGCGTCGAGGAGATGGGGCGGCTGCTCCTCGCCGACGGCAACCTCGACCGCGGTGCGGAGAGGGTAATCGAGCGGTGCCGCGAGCTGGGCGCTCCGGACAACGTGACGCTCGCGGTGGCACGAGTCGAGGTCGATGTGACGAAGACTGCCGTTCTGCCCAAGCTGAAGATCTAGAAGGCGCGCGCCAGCAGCTCCGACACATGCTCGACCTTCATCGTCGAGCCTCTTTTGCGCAAGCCTGTGGCGAGCTGCATCTGGCAGCCCGGGTTCGCCACCGCGACGACGTCGGCGCGCGTGGCGATGAGGTCATCGAGCTTCTCCTGCAGGATGCGGTTCGACATGTCGGGCTCCAGCGTGCTGTAGAGACCGGCCGCGCCGCAGCAGATGTCAGGGTGGCGCATCTCGGTCCAGTCGATGCCGGGCAGGGCCCGCATCAGGTCGCGCGGCTGCTTCTTGATTTTCTGCGCGTGCGCCAGGTGACAGGCGTCCTGATAGGTCACTCGCATCTTGACCTCTCGCCTGGGCGCGGGAAGCCCGACCTCGGCCAGCCACTCGGTGAGGTCCTTGACACGTCCTTTCAAAGCTGGATAGAAGTCTTTGAGGTGCGCGCCGCATCCCGCGGAGTCGACGATCAGCGCGTCGAACGTGCCGGCGTCATAGGTCCGCATGTTCGCCTCGCGCAGTCGCTCCGCTCCTTCGAGGTCGCCGTTGTGCGCGAACAGCGCACCACAGCATCGCTCGCCTGGAGGAAACCAGACCTCGCACCCCGCGAGCTGCAGCAATTTCACGGCCGCCTCGTGCGACTGGGGATAGAGGATCGGCATCACGCATCCGACGAGAAACGCGACACGGTGCTTGCGTTCGCCGATTGCCGGCGCGATGTTGCCTTCGGGCGCGCGGTACTGAGGCGATAGTGGCGGCAGCATGCGGCCGGAGCGGGCGACCGACGTGAGGCGCAGCTTCTGGGCGAGGCGCGTCGCGGCGCCGGCCGCCTTCAAACGCCCTGGATGACCGACCAGCCGGCGCAGCGCGGCACGGCTCACCACGCGCTTGAACGATGGCCGGCGAATGTCTTCCACGTCCGCGCGCCCGGCCTCGATGATGCGGCCGTACGGTACGCCCGACGGACAAACTCCCTCGCACGTTCTGCAGCCGAGGCACAGGTCGATGTGCTTCACCTGCTCTTCGTCAAAGGCAATCGTTCCGCGCTTCCACTGGGTCATGAGGTAGATGCGCCCGCGAGGCGACTCGGTCTCGAGTCCGGTAACTCGAAACGTCGGACACGCGTCGAGACACAATCCGCAGTGGACGCAGGTGGCGAGGTCGTCGTC
>DATHLI010000481.1:0-1794 GCA_035488355.1 bacterium
CCCCGCGCCTCCCCAGGAGGCCGGCAGGGTGACGACGTACGGCGTCTCCATCCGCATGTACTCCATCTCGCGCAGGGTGGTCCCGACGTCCTCGCCGGTGATGTAGATCCCGCCGAGCCGGTTGATGAACCGCCCCAGGGCTCGGAACAGCATCTCGCTCTTCTCGCGCCGCGGGTCGCCGATGATCACGCACTTCCCGCCCCCCAGGTTCACCCCCGCGGCCGCGTACTTGTAGGTCATGCCCCGCGCGAGCCGGAGCGCGTCTTCGATGGCGTCCATCTCGGACGGGTACGTCCACATCCGGGTCCCCCCCGTGGCCGGGCCGAGGGTGGTGTCGTGGATGGCGATGACGGCCCGCAGGCCCACGGACCGGTCCTGGCAGATGAAGAGGTTCTCGTAATCGTACCGCTCCATGTACCCAAGGATGGACTCCATCGTCATGACACCTCCTGGTGCCCGTCCTTCACGCGGTCGGGCTCTTGAGCCCGTGGAGGCTCCGGTAGTCGGCGGGAGGAGCGGGCGTCCAGCCCGCCAGCAGCCGGGCGGCCGGTTGAGACACTTCGACGGCGAGCGGTCGGCAGGTCGCCAGCGGATCGCCCCGCTCCGGACCGAAGATCTGGGCGGAGAGATCGCCGCCCGGGCAGGTGGAGAGGGCGCAGAGCAGGTCCATTTCCGCGAAGAACTCGAAGAAGTCTCCCGTTGTTGCCGGGCTTGCCTTCGCGAAGTACCGGCCGTCCCGCCGCAGCCCCGTGACCATGAAGATGTTCAGGACGTCGTGGACGTCGAACTCGGTGAGGCGGTAGGGGGCCACCGCGCGCACCAGATTTGAGTGGCAGGTGAAGTCAAACTCCTCCCCGTTCAACAGCTTGGTGACATACGGATCGCAGCGGGTGCCGAGCAGATCGTGGCACCCGGCCCCGTCCTCGTCGATGCCGTAGTTGACCGTGTCGTTCGTGATCGTCAGCATCGGGCGGAGGTACGGCAGGCACGACCACAGGCGGTCGAACGTCGTGACGTGCGTGCCGTACAACTGGCGGGTGCGGGAGGCCCAGAAGCGCTCGCGCGGGTTGTGCCGGTTCCAGACATTGAAGTCGGCCACCTGCGGCCCCTCGATCACCACGATGCGGCAGAGGTGGCCCGCGGGGACGGTCCAGGCTCTGCCGGAACGGATCGGCACCACGAATCGCTCCCGGGGCGTCCGGCTCGCCACCTCGCGGGCGAGCCGGCTGTAGAACTCGCGGTCCACGTCGAGCGGCGTTCCGGGACCGCGGTCATAGAGCGCGCGCGGCTGCGTCATCCCACACCTCCTGGGGAGCGGTGGGGCGCCGTTGGGCGCGCCCCCACCCCGAGATACGCCTGTCTCACCGCCTCGTTTCGCGCCAGGTCGGGGCCCGGCCCTTCCAGCGCGATGCGGCCGTTCTCCAGCACGTAGGCGCGGCGGGCCAGCCGCAGCGCGGCGTTGGCATTCTGCTCGACGAGCAGGATCGTCGTCCCCTCCCGGTTGATCTCGGCGACCGTGTGGAAGATCGCGCGGACGAGGACGGGCGCCAGCCCCATCGACGGTTCGTCGAGCAGGAGCAGCCGCGGCCTGGTCATGAGCGCCCGGGCCATCGCCAGCATCTGCTGCTCGCCGCCCGAGAGCGTGCCGGCGATCTGGCTCCGTCGTTCCGCCAGCCGGGGGAAGAGGGCGAAGACGCGGTCGAGGGCCCCCTGCGGGACGCGGGGCTCCGCGTACGCCCCAAGCCGCAGGTTCTCGTCGACCGTCATCAGGGTGAAGATCCACCGCCCTTCGGG
>DATHLI010000482.1:0-6008 GCA_035488355.1 bacterium
TGGAGCCGCAGGCGCTCGTCCAGGACGTCTTCGCCTCGATGGCGGTGCTGGGCGTCGGGATGGGCCTCACGGCCACGATCTTCATGATCTCCATGCAGAACGCGGTGCCGCGCCCGATGCGCGGGATCGCGACCTCGATCAACATCTTCTCGCGGAACATCGGGAGCGCGATCGGGGTCAGCCTTCAGGGCGCCGTGCTGATCGGGGTGCTGGCGGCGCGAATGCGGACCCTCGGCGGCGTCCCGGGGGCCGGACTCCCGCGGATCACCGATCCGCAGATGGCGCTCGATGCCGCCGTCCAGGCCCACCTCACCCGCGCCGGGCACGAGGCGTTCCGCCAGGCGCTGGCCCAGGGGCTCCACGCCACCTTTGTCCTCGGTCTCGGGGCGGTGCTGCTCGGGCTCGCGCTGGTGGTGCTCTACATGCCGGGCGGCAGCGTGTTCGACCTGGCCCCGGCCGAGGGGATCGCGGGCGGTGGCGGCGGGAACGGCGAAGCCGGCTGACCCCGATGCATCCCCTCGTCCTGTCGCTCGCCATCCACAACCACCAGCCCATCGGCAACTTCGACCACGTCATCGCCGAGGCGGCGGACCGGGCGTACGCGCCCCTGCTCGGCGCCCTGGAACGCCATCCCCGAATCCGCCTCGCGCTCCACTACTCCGGGCCGCTGCTCGACTGGCTGAGGCGCCACCGGCCCGACCTCCTCGAGCGGATCCGCGCGCTCGCCGCCCGCGGGCAGGTCGAGATGCTGACCGGCGGCTACTACGAGCCGATCCTCGCGATCTTCCCCGATGCGGACAAGCGCGGCCAGATCGAGAAGCTGACCCGCGACGTCGCCGTGGAGTTTGGGGTTCCCGCGGAGGGCCTCTGGCTCGCCGAGCGGGTCTGGGAGCCGCACCTGGCCCGTCCGCTCGGCGAAGCGGGCGTCCGGTACACGATCGTGGACGATACCCACTTCCACGCCGTGGGGCTCACCGAGCCGCAACTGCTCGGCTACTACCTCACCGAGGAGGCGGGGGTGCCGCTCGCGATCTTTCCGAGCCTGAAGCGGCTGCGCTACCTGATTCCCTGGGGGTCGGTGGAGGAAGTGCTCGCCTATCTGCGGACGCTCGCGGAGAGCGACGTGCGCGCCGATGGCCGCGAGGACGTGCTCGATCTCGCGCTGATGGGGGACGACGGAGAGAAGTTCGGCCTCTGGCCGGGCACCTATGAGCACTGCTGGACGAGCGGGTGGGTCGATCGCTTCTTTGACGCCCTCGAGGCCGCCTCGTGGATCCAGGTCACCCCCCCGGGCGAGTACCGGCGATCCCACGGCCCCGCGGGGCGGATCTATCTCCCGACGGCCACCTACGATGAGATGGCGGAGTGGGCGCTCCCGGCCGAGGCTTCCGCGCGCCTCTCGCGCCTCACGCACGACCTCGAAGGCAGCCGCTTCGCGGAGGTGCTCCCGTTCGTCCGCGGCGGCTTCTGGCGGCATTTCCTCGTGAAGTACGCCGAGGTCAACACGCTCCACCGGCTGGCCCTGCGCGCGGGCGCGAAGGTCCACGCGATGGCGCCGGGGCCGCAGCAGACGCGGGCGCTCGAGGAGCTCTGGGCCGGCGAAGGCAACTGCCCCTACTGGCACGGCGTCTTCGGGGGCGTGTACCTCCCGCACATCCGCGGCGCCGCGTTCAGCCACCTCATCGCCGCCGAAGCCCTGGCCGACGCCGCGGCGCGCGACCCCGGGCCCTACGCGGTCGGCGAGGCCGCCGACCTGGACGGGGATGGCCACACGGAGGTGCGGCTCGCCACCGACGTCCTCGCCCTCACCGTCGATCCGGGGAGGGGCGGGAGCCTGGTGGAGTGGGACTACCGGCCCGTGCCGCGCCACCTGGGCAACGTGCTCACCCGCCGGCGCGAATCCTATCACGCCGACCTGCTCAAGGCCGTCGCGGCCGGCACGCTGCGGAGCGCGGCGACCGAGGGCGTCGAGTCGATCCACACGAGCGCGGTCCGGGTCAAGCACCCCGGCCTCGAGCGGCACCTCGTCTACGACCGGACACGGCGGCCGAGCCTGCGCATCCGTCTGGTGCCCCAGGGGACGACGCTGGACCAGCTCCGGCGCGACGGGCAGGACGACCTGGGCGGATTGCCGTCGGACGCCCACACGTGGGAGCTCGACGTCGAGGCCGGGCGCGCGGCCGTGCATCTGCGCCGGGAAGCCCAGATCGGCAGCGGCCGGATCGCGGTGGAGCGGACCATCGAAGCGGGGGCGGGCTCGCACGGCCTCGGGCACGGCATCCGGATGCGATGGGAGGGCGCCGCTTCGCTTCGGGCGGTTCTGGCTGAAGAGTGGGCGCTCGGCGTGTTTGGCTCCCCGGAAGACGTCTGGGCCGAAGGCGCGGGGCGACGACTCTCCCTCTACGAGCCCGGCACGCTCCCGGAGGCGCGCCGCGTGACGATCACGGAAGGGTGGTCAGGATTGGTGCTCACGTTCGACCTGTCCATCCCCGCCGCGGTCTCGTGCTTCCCGCTGTTCACGATCTCCAACTCGGAGGGAGGGTTTGAGCAGAATTTTCAGGGCGCGGTGCTGCTGCACTCCTGGTCCCTTGACTTGGCTCCCGGGGATGCCTGGCAGGAGAGCACCCGCTGCCAGATCACCTTCCAGCGGCGCTAGGCCACACGTTCGCCGAGATCAGCGCAGCCCGCCCCGCAGGAAACGGGGTCCCCGACATGAGGCGCGCGCCATCTGCCTCGCCGGGAGCAGGGGCGATCCACCGAACGGATGGTTGGCCTCCCGAACGATCCAGACGAAACCCACAAACGAACGAGCCCCGGCATCCATGATTGCGGGTATTGAGGTTACAGAAGGACGACATGAAGCTGGGTGGTCCCGATGCGGCAACGGGCGGGGATGGCCAAAGGGGAGCGTGGGGCCGTCATGATCTTCGTCCTCATGACGATCTTGCTGGTCGGCGCGTTCACCATCGGCGTGATACAGGTCATCAGCGGCGACGGGGCGGGAGGGGCGCAGTCGTTCGAGGCCGATCAGGTGTTCAACATCGCCCTGGCCGGCCTGCACTATGCGATCGGCAGGCTCCAGATCACCGGGGCCGGCTCGTACGCGGGAGAAACGGTCTCGATCGCCAATGGGCCGACACCCCTGGGCACCGCCGCGGTCGCGGTGAACTGCATCGATACGGGGGCGGCCCCCCCGTGCACCGGACCATATGCGATGTACAGACGCATCGTGTCCACCGGGGCGCTGCCGGTGAGCGGCCCCACCCGGACGGTCGTCGCGATCGTCCAGGACAGCGGAGGAAACAACGGCTACGGGACCTGTTCCTACTCGTCTCTCTCCATCGTGGGACCGGACGTCACCACCATCAAGGGCGACATTGGCGCCAACGGCGCGATTGACATGTCGTCCATGAACCAGCCGGGGACGTACGTGGTGGCCGGAGCGCCGGGCGTGTTTACCGGGAAGGCCGTGGCCGGGAACACGATCGTCTGCAACGGCATCTGCGGCCCGCAGATCCAGGGCGGCGCCTTCCCGAACACCGCCGGCGCGATCTGCCGGCCCCTGACGCTTCCCCCTTCCTCTCCAGGCACCATGAACATGGCCGTGGCCCTGCCGGGCTTCACGATGGATCAAAGCACCGGGTTCATCTGGGGCGATATCACGGTGGCGGCCGGCGGGTCGTCGGGCGCGTGCGGCGACACGTATAATACCCTCAGCATTCACGCCAGCGACGCCGACCCCAACGCCGTCACCCCGGTGCAGATCAAGTCGCTCACCATGGGGTACTGCACGCGCCTAGCCATCCTCGGCGTGGGGAAGATCGATCTGCGCATCGGCTCGACCACGACGCCGCCAACGGGCAACGTGCTGGCGACGGGGGGATGGGGATCGTCCCCGAACGATGTCCATTTCGGGGTGACGTCCGCCGATACAGGAAGCGTGCTGGCGCCGGTGGCTCCCGGCCGGCTGACCGTGTGGGTGAGTTCGACCTGCACGCCGCCGGGATGCACGTGCGCCCAAAACACGGTCACGCCGACGTGCGCGGCGGAGGTCAGCCACATCGCCGGCACGGCCATCATCAATGTCCCGAACGGCGCATTGAACCTCGACGACAGCTGCCCCCTCAGCGGGACGATCACGGCCAACTGGGTCTTGCTCAGCGGGTGCGCCGATCTCGACGCGTCGGGCTACATGACCACTCCCACCAGTTTCTCCACGCTGCGGTCCTGGAAGGATCAGTAGCCGGCGCCGGGACGCGCGCCCCCTCATCCCCGCGCGACGCCGGGCCCCGGGAGCGTGTTTTCAGGCAAGTTGGGTATATCCTTGATGGAACACCGGCCCCCCATCTGACAGCCCGGAGGTGGTTCCATGCGGTATGTCTTGCTCGGAATTTTCCTCATCACGGCTCTCGCGCTGCCCGCGTTCGCCGAGCCGAGCGCTCTGCCGTTTGCCCTCACGCTGGCCTCGCCGCTCGGTTCATCCTGGCACAAAGACGAGGTGCGGAGCGGGAGCAAATTCGGCGGCGTCTCGGTGACCGGGAACATCATCGGGACATCGACCAAAGGGACGCTCACTCTGTACGCGGGTGGACGGTTGTTCGTGCTCGGCCGCTATACCTGTGCCTCAGGCGGATGCAATCTCAACGGGGCGGTGGCGGGCAAGAGCGTGACGCCGATGCGCCTGACCTCCGGAGGGTGGCTGAGTGATACGGGGAGTGCGGAATCTGCCGCGTTTCCCACCCGCGGGGCGTGGGTGGCCGCGGTGACGGAATGGGCGAATGCGAACCTGACCGGCGCGCAGCGGGCGCAGGTCATCTCGGCCCTCAAATCCGACCGCATGCAGACTCCCGGCAGGGCGACTCCTGCCAACCCGGTGGGACAGAAGGACAAACCCTAAGGCCCATGCCAACGGTGCTCTTCGTCTGAGTTGGCAATAGGGCCCGCTCCCAAATGGCGGAGGGGCTGTTCAACGCGGCCCCTCCGCCCGGGTGGCGGGCGCGCTCCGCGGGAACGGAGCCAGGCCCTCGAGTCAGCGATGCGGCGATCGCCCTGATGCGGGAGGTGGGCATCGACATCTCCGGGGGCCGCCCCAAGGGCCTCGCCGAATCGATGGGGCCTGATGTCCGGCTGATCATCGGGCTCTGCGCGGAGGAAGGGTGTCCGGTCATCCCGGGCGTTCGCGCGCTGCACTGGCCGCTGCCCGATCCCCGCGAGCGAGACCTGATCCAATTCCGGCAGATCCGGGACGACCTTCGAACGCGGATCGCTCAGCTCGTCTCCGACCTGACGCGCGGCGCGGAAGAAACGCCTCCGAAACGCCACGGATAACGGATAGTAGTGGTGGAGATCATGTTGGGCTAGTCCCCGCCCTCGCCTCCGCCCTGGTCTCCGCCCTCGTGACGGGGCACTCCGATAAAGCCGTGGAAATTGCCGTCGCGACCCAAGAACGTTCCCGTAATCGCGCCCCAATCGTTGATCCCAAAGATGCCGACATAGTCATTGAGATCGAAGAGAACGGGCCCGTTGGAGTTTTGGGTCACCCCGGGAAGGTGAACCGTGGTGAAGACCCCGCCGGCAAGCCGGAAGGCATGGACGTGATTGTTGGTGTCCCGGTAGGCGCCGACGATTTCGCCGGCGTTATTGATGTCCGCGGCGTCGGTTTCGCGAGCCCCGGGAACATCGATCGGGGTAAAGCTTCCTCCGGCAAGCAAAAAACCGTGCACGAGTCCGTTGGCGAGAAGGTAGATCCCTACAATTTGCCCGGAGTTGTTGATCCTGCGGGGGAGGGTCAGGGGAGCGCCGGGAAAATCGAACGTGCTGAAGGCGCCATCGTTGAGCAAGAATCCGTGTCGATGAAACGCGGGATCAAAGTAGACACCCACGATCTGGCCGGAATCGTTGATCCCGCGGCACCGGGTGCCGAAGGTTGGTCCGAATCCCCCGAGGGTGGCCGGGACATCGATGGGGGTGAAAACCCCCTCCTTCAACACGTAACAATGAACACCGTG
>DATHLI010000483.1:0-2777 GCA_035488355.1 bacterium
AACCTGGCAGCAGTTCATGATCGACGAGCATATCCCCCAGTTCGAGGCGGAGACCGGCGCCAAGGTCGAGCTCGCGATCGGGCTTTCCAAGAACTGGTTTGCCAAGATGCAGGCGGCGGGCAAGGACAACCCACCCTACGACATCTTCGTCACCAACGAGACCTATCTGGCGCAGCTGCGCGCGCAGGGGTTCTTCACCCCCCTGCCCATGGACAAGGTGCCGAACCTCAGGTATGTTCCCAAAGCGCTGCGCCAGCCCAACGACGTCGGCGTCCTGGGTCTCGTCGGCCCCCTCGGGATCGCCTACCGCACGGATCTGGTGAAGGACCCGCCGAGGTCATGGTTTGATCTGGGCAAGTACGGAACCAAGACGGCGTTCTTCAGCATCGGCAACTCCGGCGAGCCCCAGCATGTGATGAAGATGGCCCAAGCGCTCAGCGGAGACTACAAGAACTGGAAGCCGGCGATCGACTGGATCGCGACGCACCTCTGCCAGGCGAGGCAGGTCGACTTCAGCGGGACCGAACTCACCATGATGACGCAGGGCGAAGTCGAGGTGGGCCTGATCGACTCCCCGGACTGGGCGTTGATGAAAGCTAAAGGTCTCCCGGTGGCGTGGGTCCTGCCCAAGGAGGGCTACTGCGGGATGTTCGAGCAGGACATGAACGTCACCGCCGGCAGCAGGGTCAAAGACCTGGGCTACGCCTTCATCAACTACTGGCTCAGCGCGCCGGTGCAAAAGAAATGGGCGGAGAAGTTCTACTGGACGCCGGCCAACAGCCAGGTGAGCATCAGCCCGGAGGTCGCCAGGCTGATCCCGGTGACGCCGGACCAGCTCGGCAAGATCCCGCGCTGGGACTACGTCTGGCTGAACAGTTCCGGGGCGCGCGAGGCAATGACGGACGCCTGGAACCATCAGCTCAGTGGGCACTGCTGACGATCCGCCCGGCCGGCCATGGCGGAGATCAGCCTCCGGGGGCTGACCAAGCGTTTCGGCACTGTCGCCGCGGTCCATGATCTGACCCTCACCCTGGCCTCCGGCGAGCTGGTCGCCCTCCTGGGGCCGTCGGGGTGCGGGAAGACCACGACCCTGCGCATGATCGCGGGGTTCGAGAGCCCGACGCGAGGCCGGGTGCTTCTGGCGGCGCGGGACGTGACGGAGGCGCCGCCCGAGGGGCGCAACTGCGGGATGGTCTTCCAGAACTACGCCCTCTTCCCCCATCTCACGGTGCACCAGAACGTCTCGTTCGGCCTCCAGATGAGGCGGCTCCCGCGCGCCGCGATCGGCCCCCGCGTGGACGAGATCCTCGCGCGAGTGGGGCTGGGGGGGTTGGGCCACCGCTACCCGCGCCAGCTGTCGGGAGGGCAGCAGCAGCGGACCGCGCTCGCGCGCGCGCTCGTGATCAATCCGAGCGTGCTCCTGCTCGACGAGCCGCTGGCCAACCTGGACGCGAAGCTCCGCGAGGAGATGCGCTTCTTCATCCGCTCCCTCGTGCGGGAGTTTCACATCACGACCCTCTACGTCACCCACGACCAGGCGGAGGCGCTGGTCCTCGCCGACCGCGTCGCCGTGCTGATCGATGGGGTGCTGCAGCAGTTCGACACGCCCGAGGCGGTGTACCGGCGGCCGCGCACGATCCGGGTCGCCTCGTTCATCGGGCTGACGAACCTGATCCCGGGACGGGTGACGGCGCGCTCTGCGGACCGCCTCGTCCTGGAGACGGGGATCGGGCCGCTGCGGGCGCACGGCCCCGCGGATCTCAGGGAAGGGATGGACGCGCTGTTGAGCCTCCGGCCCGAGACCATCGAGCTCGCTGGGCGCGGCCCCTCGGCGCCGGGCGACGGCGCCAATCACCTCCGGGGGATCGTGCGCGAGCGCACCTTCCTCGGCAGCCTCTTCGACTACCGGGTGGACGTCGGCGGAGGGATGCTCCTCCGCGTGCAGAGCGGGGTCACCGCCGTGCACCAGATCGAAGACGAGGTCACCGTGTCCTTTCAGCCCGCAGCGGGATGGGTGCTGCCGGGCGGGGAAGGCTGACCCCATGCCGGCGCCGGCCGCCTCCCCGCTGGCGCGCCCAGGCGTTCCGGCATGGCGTCAGGGCCTGCTCATCGCGCCGGCCCTCGGCGTGATGCTGGCCTTCTTCGTTCTGCCCTACCTCAATCTGCTCCTCATCAGCTTCTTCACCCCCAGCCATCAAGCGCCGTATCTGCGCGTCCTGACCCTCGCCAATTACGCGCGGGTCGTGCGCGATCCATTTACGTGGGGCGTCATCTGGCGGACCCTGTGGCTCGGGGCGGTCACGACGGTCCTCAGCCTGATCCTGTCCTACCCGGTCGCCTACCACCTTGCCCGGGCATCGCGCCGGATCAAAGGCCTCCTCATGATCCTGGTGATCTCCCCGCTCCTCGTCGGCGTCCTGATCCGCACCTACGGGTGGATCATTCTCCTGCAGGACACGGGAGTGATCAACCAGGGCCTGCGGGCGGTGGGGATCGGGCGGCTGCCCCTCATGTACAATCAGACCGGCGCGCTGATCGGCCTGGTCCACGTTTTCATCCCGTTCATGGTGCTCTCCCTGGCCAGCTCCATCCAGGGGATCGACCCGGAACTGGAAATGGAGGCGCGGTCCCTCGGCGCGGGCGCCTGGCGGACGTTCTGGCGTGTGACGCTCCCGCTCAGCCTGCCCGGGGTGCTCGCGGGCACGGTCCTCGTGTTCGTTCTGGCGATCAGTTCCTACGTGATCCCGTCGCTGCTCGGCGGGTTCACCGTGCTGACG
>DATHLI010000484.1:0-3696 GCA_035488355.1 bacterium
CGTCTGTCAGGTCTGCACCTTCATGATTCAGAATGAATACCTCGCGCTCTATCTCCCCGCGAAGCTGCTCACCCGGGTGGACCCGCGGTTCACCGAGGTCGTGCTGTTCCTGGCGTCCCAGGTCGAGGACGAAGCCCGCCACGTGGAAGTTTTCACCAAGCGGGCCCTCGCCAACGGCGGCGGGCTGCAGTATGTCTCGGCCGCCACGGAGTGGTCCCTGAAGAGCCTGCTCACCCAGGACAACTTCACGGACGCGTCCTTCCTCCTCCACATCCTGGGGGAGGGCACGTTCATGGAACTGCTCAAGTACCTGGAGGAGGTCTCTCCCGATCCCGTCACGGCCTCGATCTTCAGGATGGCGCGTCAGGACGAAGGGCGGCATGTCGGATACGGAGTCTCTCATATCGCCTACCACCTCAAGCACGACCCCGATCTGGTCGGCAGACTCCATCAGGCGGCGGAGGGCCGGGCCGCCTTCCTTCGCCAGGCGGCCGGGGCCAGCCCCTTTGTTCAGCACGCTCTGGCCGTGCTGGGCGGCGGCGGCACATCCCCGGAACAGATCGCCCGGGGCCGCGAGCGGGTCAAAGACCTCTACCAGGAGATGCATGCCACCCGCGTGAAGCGCCTGCTCCAAGTGGGGTTCGACCGGGACGTGGCCGATCGCATCTCCGCCCTGCACGGCGGCGCCGTCCCCAACTTCATGTGATGAGGGCGCGGTCATGGGCGTAGTCCACCGGCAGGTCGGCAAGAACGGCAGCTTCGCCTGGGAAGGGGTCGAGGATGAGCCCTATCGGGGCGGCGGGACGAGCGAGGGGAGCTGCCGCCGGGTGATCATCGGCCCGAAGGAAGGCTCCCGGCACTTTGCCATTCGCTATTTTGAGATTCCGCCCCGAGGGCAAACGTCGTTTGAGCACCACCTCCACGATCAGGGAGTGGTCATCCTGCGAGGCCGGGCCAGGGTCCTCCTGGGCTGGGAGATGCACGAGGTGGGGCCGGGGGACGCCGTCTACATCCCCTCCGATGAACAGCACCAGTTCGAGAATATCGGTGATGAGCCTCTCGGGTTCCTCTGTGTGATTCCCTCGAAGGAGTGGCTGCAGCGGATCCTGGCCCTCGAAGGAACGCGCGGCTGAGGCGCGCCGCGCCGGGGCGGCTCAGGGCCGCACCACGACTTTGAGGGCGGAGGTCGCCGCGCGGACGAGCGCATAGCCCTGCCCGGCGTCTTCCAGCGGCAGCCGGTGCGTGATCAACGGCTCAACCGGCAGGCCGCCGGCCAGCAGGCGCAGCGCCTCACGCGTCTCGTCCGGTCCCGCGGAGTAGGACGGGACGATGGTGGTCTCGTTGAAGAACACCTCGTGCATCCGCAGCGGCCACACCGCGTCCGGCGGCGTGGGGGTGAAGATCACGAGCGTGCCGCCGGGGGCCAGCGCCTGACGTCCCGCCTCGTACGCTTCTACGCTTCCGGGGCCGGCGATGACCACGTTGGCGCCGCCCTCCGTGGTGCGAGCGACGGCGTCCGCCAGGGGCTCCCGGGAGGTGTCGATGACCGCATCCGCCACCGCCCTCCCGCGGTCCAGCCGCTCCGGGACCCGGTCGGCGGCGAGGAGCAGGCCGGGCGCGCCGAGGGCGCGGAGCGTGTGCAGGTGCAGCAGGCCCATCACGCCCAGTCCGATGACCAGGACGCGGTCCCCCTCCCGCACCCGCGCCCGGCGGACCGATTTCACCACGCACGCCAGCGGCTCGACGAAGGTCGCGGCGTCGTCGGAGAGGCCTTCGGGCAGCCGCACGACGTCCACCGCCACGGCGGGCGCCTGCACGATCGCGTGCGTCGCGAGGCCGCCGGGCAGCAGGCGCCGCGGCCGCCACGTCGCGCAGTGCACGAAGTCGCCCCGCCTGCAGACGCGGCACGTGAGGCAGGGCGCGTGGTGGTGCACAAACACGCGATCCCCGGGCCGGAAGGCCACACCATCGGCGGCTTCGACCACCTCGCCGACCGGCTCGTGTCCGAGCGGCACAGGAGCCTTGCGGGCCATGTACCAGTCCATGACTTCGCCCGGGCAGAGGCCGCAGGCCTTGATGCGGACCAGCATCTCGCCCCGGCCGAGCGGCGGGAGCGGCACTTCCTCGATCCGGAGGTCGCCGGGGGCATGATACACCGCCGCCGTGGTGGTGGTGGGGCGCCCTAGCGCCATGGGGACCCGTCCGGCAACGCCGCGGGGAGCCCATCCCCCCTCCGGGGGCTCCAAACCGGAGAGGAGCCAACGGCAAGCAGAGGTTGCGGCAGGATCGCGTACTTGGACCCCGCGCCCCGGTCGAGATCGTGAAAGACCTCCACGATCGCGTCGAGCGGGCGCGCCGCGGTGATCAGATCGCCCGGCCGGAACGTCCCCGAGGCGAGCAGATGCAGGGCCTCGAGCACGTCCGCGGTGCAATAGTGAAACGCCCCGATCAGATCGACCTCGCCATAGTGCAGGCGCGTGGCGTCGAACTCCGCCGCCGCTCCGCCCGGGAGGCCCCCGAACAACAGCACCCGGCCCCCGCCGGCGACCCACGACGGCGCCGCCTTCCAGACGTCGGCCGACCCGGTGCACTCGATGACGAGGTCGGGGCCGCCGCGCCAGTGGGACCGCAGCGCCTCGCCCGGATCGCCCCCGGCGGCGGCGATCGTGTGCGACGCTCCGGCCTGGGCGGCCAGGGCCAGCGCAGCGGGCCGCCGGCCCACGGCGACCACCTCGTGGCCGCGGCGGACGGCTTCGCGGACGTGCAGCAGCCCGATCGGACCGACGCCGACGACCGCCACCCGCGCCCCGGCGACCGGCCCCAGGCGCCGCCACCCGTGCACGACACAGGCCAGCGGCTCGAGAAACGCGGCCTCGATGTAGGACAGGGTCGCGGGCTTGGGAAACAGGTGCCGCCGAACGATGCGCGCCGGGAGGCGCGCCGCCTCACCATAGGCCCCGACGGCGATGTCGTCGAACAGTGTCTCGCACAGGTTCTCGCGGCCCCGGCCGCACGCCCCGCACCGGCCGCACGGCGCGGTGGGCATGAAGACGACCGCCTGGCCCACCGCGAATCCCCGGACCTCTTCGCCGACGGCGGCAATGTCCCCGGCGGCTTCGTGGCCGAAGGGACCGAAGGGCAGTCGGGGATGGCCGCGCCGGAAGGTCTTGAGGTCGGTGCCGCAGGTCAGCGCGGCCCGAATCCGGACGACGACTTCGCCGCGGCCGGGGACGGGAACCGGAACGTCCGCCAAGTCCAGCGCCCGGGGGGCGCGCAGGACCGCCTGCCGCATGGTCCGCTGGGTCTCCATGCTTCGGTTGGCCTTCGGCGGATGGCCATCCCTTCCTGCTCGCCCGTTCCTGACCCGAGCAGGGCCCCGTTCGAGCAGGGGGCCACGCCCGCCCCCTCGAAAGGGCTGCTGGCGGCCGACCAGCGGCGCCGCCGACCCGACCGACCCCACCCCGACGCGCCGGAGCGCGCGAGCGCCGATGCGATCCCCAGGAGGTCAATGAGACGATGCGGGAGACAATCAACGCGCCTGAACTGACCCCGGTCGAACAACAAGCGCTCGAGCACGTGTGGATCCACACCGCGCGCTGGCTCGACCTGGCCGAACGCGACGGGCTGCGCGTCATCATCCGCGGCGAGGGATGCCGGCTGATCGATGCGCAGGGCCGGACGTATCTGGACGGCATC
>DATHLI010000485.1:0-4018 GCA_035488355.1 bacterium
TCGCGGCCTCATGAAGCTGCACGAGTTTCAGGCCAAAGAGGTCTTCGCCAGGTACGGGCTCCCCGTTCAGCAGGGGGTCGTCATTGAGCGGCCCGGGCAGATGACGGGCCTGACCCTCCGCTACCCGGTGGTCGTCAAGGCGCAGGTGCTCGTGGGCGGGCGCGGGAAGGCCGGCGGCATCAAACTGGCCGCCACCCCGGCAAAGGCCGAATCCTACGCCCGGACGATCCTGGGCATGACCATCAAAGGGGAGCGGGTGGAGCGGGTGCTGGTCGTCCCGGCCGCGGAGATCACCGCCGAGTACTACCTCGCCTTCGTGACCGACCGCGCCCAACGGCGGGCGGTCGCCGTGGCCTCCGCGGCGGGCGGGGTCGAGATCGAGGCCGTCGCCAGGACGGCCCCCGAGAAGATCGTCACGGCGCCCATCGACCCGTGTCTCGGGTGCCCGCCCTTCCAGGCCCGCGCCATCGGCCGGCGGCTCGGGTTCGCCGGCCCGCTCCTCGACGCGTTCGCCGGGATCGCCGGCAGCCTGTACCGGCTCTACTGGGCCGAGGATGCCGACCTTGCGGAGATCAACCCGCTGGCCGTCGTCGGGTCGACCCTCCTCTGCGTCGACGCCAAGCTCGTGCTCGACGACAACGCCGCATTCCGGCACGCGGACCGTCCGCCAACGGAGGAACTGACGGCGCTCGAGCGCGAGGCCCGGTCCCACGGGCTGTCCTACGTGGAACTGGACGGGGACATCGCCGTCATCGGCAACGGTGCGGGCCTGGTGATGAGCACGCTGGACCTCCTGGCGCACTTCGGCGGGCGGGCGGCCAACTTCCTGGACGTGGGGGGCGGCGCGACGGCGGACGGGATGCGGGCCGCCCTGGACATCGTCCAGCGGAAGTCCGGGATCCGGTCGATCTTCATCAACATCTTCGGCGGCATCACGCGGTGCGACGAGGTCGCCCGGGGGATCGTCCAGGATCCGCCCCGGGTCCCGGCCAGCATCCGCCTGACCGGCACGAACGAGGAGGAAGGGCAGCGCATCCTCCGGGCGGCCGGGATCGCGGCAACATTGGATCCCGACCAGGCGGCCCAAGAAGCCGTCGCGCTCGCCCGCGAAGCCCCGCGGCCGTAACCATGGCCATCATCGTGGGACGCGACACCCGCCTTCTGGTGCAGGGCATCACCGGCTACCAGGGGGCGTTTCACACCGGGCTGATGCTGCAGGCGGGTACCCGCGTCGTTGCCGGCGTCACGCCCGGCAAAGGCGGGGCGAAGGTCCACGATGTCCCGGTCTTCGAGACCGTGGACGAGGCCGTCCGCGCGACCGGCGCCGGCGCCAGCGTGATCTTCGTGCCGGCGCGGCTGGCCCGCGACGCGGCGCTGGAAGCGATCTCGAGCCGGCTCAATCCCGTCGTTATCATCACGGAAGGCATGCCGGTCCACGATGCGATCGAGGTCGTGGCCTACGCCGCGCGGCAGGGCGTCCGCGTGCTCGGGCCGAACGGCCCGGGCGTGACGACGCCGGGGGAGTGCCGGGTGGGGATCATGCCCACGCACCTGTTCAGCCGCGGTCACGTGGGGATCGTCTCGCGCAGCGGCACCCTCACCTACGAGATCGTGGCGGGGCTCACCCGCGCCGGGCTCGGCCAATCGACGGCCGTGGGGCTGGGAGGGGACCCCGTGGTGGGGTTGAGTTTCGTGGACGTGCTCCAGCTCTTCAACGCCGACCCGGACACCCACGCCATCGTGCTGATCGGCGAGATCGGCGGCGCGGCCGAGGAAGAGGCGGCGCGCTACATCGGCGGGCACGTCAAGAAACCGGTCGCCGCCTACATCGCCGGGCGGACCGCGCCGGAAGGCAAGCGGATGGGGCATGCCGGGGCGGTGATCTCCGGCACCGAGGGGACCGCCGAGCACAAGATCCAGGCCCTCGAGGCCGCGGGCGCGGCGGTCGCCACGCTGGTGAGCGGGATCCCGGCGCTGCTCTCCGCGCGCCTGGGCGTCGGTGAGCGGACGCGCCGGCCCTCCCGCTGATCGCTCCCCGCCCGATTCCCGCCGCCGGCCCACGGATCGATCCGTCACACGCGTGATCCCTATGCCCGGCCGCCGGGACCTGCTATAATTTTTAGACCGATGGGATTTGTGATCCGGTGGTTCATCAATGCGGTCGCCCTCTACGTGACCACCTTGATCGTTCCCGGGGTCAAAGTTCCGGACTTCGGCGCGCTCCTTGTGGCGGCGCTGGTGCTCGGAATCGTGAACGCGGTGATCCGGCCGGTGGTCCTGCTCTTGACCCTTCCGCTGAACGTCCTCACGCTCGGCCTGTTCACCTTCGTCGTGAACGCGGGGATGCTCTCCCTGGTGGCCCGCGTGACGCACCGCCTGCGCCTCGAGAGCTTCTGGTGGGCGCTGCTCGGGGCGATCGTGCTCAGCGTCGTCAGCGCCGTCATCAGCCGCCAGGTGGAAGACTGATGGTCCGCCGGCAGCCCGTCGCGGGCGCGCGCGCCGATCCCGTGGACGAAGAAATGGAGTTCCTCATCATCACCGGCCTCAGCGGCGCCGGGAAATCGCTGGCCATCCAGTCCCTGGAAGACCTGGGGTTCTTCTGCGTCGACAACCTGCCCCCAGCGCTCATCCCCAAGTTCGCGGAGATCATCAAGGAGTCCCAAGGGCGCATCCGGCGGGTGGCGCTCGTCATCGACATCCGGGGCGGCGAGTTCTTCGACGCGCTGGGGGCGGCGCTGGCCAACCTGGACGCCAGCGGGATCCGGTCCCAAATCCTCTTCCTGGACGCCTCCGATGAGATCCTGGTGCGGCGCTTCGAAGAGACGCGGCGCAAACATCCCCTCGGCGGGAGCGTGCTCGACGGCATCCGCGAGGAGCGCCGGCGCCTGCAGCCGCTCAAAGAGCGGGCGAACCGAATCATCGACACCAGCACGCTGACGGCGCGGGAGTTCAAGCAGGAGCTCGCCGATGCGTTCCTGCGCGCGGACGGCCGCCGCGCGCTCACCGTCGATGTCATGTCCTTCGGCTACAAGTACGGCATCCCGCTGGACGCCGATCTGGTCTTCGATGTGCGCTTCCTGCCCAACCCCTATTACGTGGAGGCGCTGCGCGCCCTGCCGGGGAGCAGCCCTCAAGTCCGCGAATTCGTCCTGCGCGCGGAGCAGACCGTGGAGTTCCAACGGAAGCTGCACGACATGCTGTCCTTCCTCCTGCCCCAATTTACGGCGGAGGGAAAGACCCACCTCACGATCGCGATCGGGTGCACGGGCGGCAAGCACCGCTCGGTGGTGGTCGCCGAGGATCTCGCCCGCTACCTGGGCGCGACCGGGTACACCGCGCGCGTCAAGCACCGGGATGTGAAGAAAGAATGAGCCTGAACGGGAGGCGCAACGGGCAGCTGCTCGACCGGTTCCGGCTGTGGCTGCGCTGGCTGGAGCCCGGGCTCGGCGTGAAGCGCTGGATCGCCCTGATGGGGGGCGGGATCTTCCTCGTCAGCGTCGGGGCCGTGCTCATCGTCAACTTCAAGCTGCTCGACGTCCTCGGCGTCGCGGTCGTCCGCGCGATCGACATGGTCTATATCGTCACCGGCCACGTCATCTCGCCGATCTTCATCGGGATCGTCCTGCTCCTTCTCGGCACCGGCATCATCGTCTACGGGATGCGCGAGACCATCGGCGCCATCGTCGACGTCTTTCTCCCGCGGGGGGATCCGCGGCTGGTGGAGATGATCCTCAAGCAGCGCCAGCTCCAGCGCGGGCCGCGGATTGTCGTCCTCGGCGGGGGCACCGGCCTCAGCACCCTGCTGCGCGGCCTGAAGAAAGTCTCGACGAACCTCACGGCCGTGGTGACCGTGTTCGACGACGGCGGGTCCTCCGGGCGGCTGCGGCGGGAGCAGGGGATCCTGCCGCCCGGCGATATCCGCAACTGCCTCGTCGCGCTCGCCGAAGCCGAGCCCCTCCTGACGAAGCTGTTCACGCACCGGTTCAAGGGCGGCGATCTGGACGGGCACAGCTTCGGC
>DATHLI010000486.1:0-4590 GCA_035488355.1 bacterium
GTCGTGCCCGAAGCGTCCGTGCGCGCCATCGCCCTGCGCAGCGGCGCCTCCGACTCGGCCACCTGGCCGCTGCTGGCCGAGGACAACCTCCGGTTCGAAACCGACCCGCATTACGTGGTCTTCCGGACCTCCAGCACGGGCGTCAACCACTTCCCGATCAACAACCGGCTCCCGCAGCTCGCCGACAAACGCGTCCGGCAGGCGATGATGCACGCCATCGACCGGCAGCGGTTGATCGACGACGTGTTCAAGGGCACGGCCATCATCGCGCATTCCATCTATCCACCGTCGATGCGGCCCTGGTATGATCGCGGCCTGAAAACCTACGCCTACGATCAGGCCCGCGCCCGCTCGCTGCTCGAAGAGGCGGGCTGGCGCATGGGCCCTGGGAACGTCCGGGTCAAGGACGGCCAGCGGCTGTCGTTCACGTGCGCGGTCATTACCGGCGACCGGGCCCGCAGGCCCGAAGCCGAGATCGTCCAGCAGGACCTGGCCGCGGTCGGGATCGAGATGCGGATCGTGGAGCGGCCGGTCGCGTCGATCTTAGCGCAGCTTTCCAAGGGCGAATTGGACGCATCGCTGTTCAACTGGACGTACAACAGCGGCGCGACCGAGCCCGACCCGCAGAGCACCCTCAAGACCGGCGGGGTGCGCAACTTCGCCGGATACTCCAACCCGCGCATGGACGATCTGCTGGGCCAGGGGCTGCGCGAGGTCGACGTCAAGAAGCGCGCCAAGATCTACAGCGAGGTCCAGAAGATCTTCGTCGAAGACGTCCCCGTGCTCTACGTCATGTACTGGGACTGGTTCAACGTCTTCACGAAGCGAATCAAAGGCCTTCCGACCAAGCCGGAAGAGGCGTTTGCGATCTATCGCAACGCCTACAAGTGGTGGATTGAGTAGGCGGGCGTCACCGGCGATCGACGACTGTAGAGGGGACGGCGCCGCCGCCCGTCCCCTCGAATAGCGGCGCGAGGATGCAGCGCTACATCGCCGTCCGTCTCGCCCAGGGGCTTGTGGTCATCCTGCTGGTGAGCATCGGGACCTTCGTGATGCTCCACGTGATCCCCGGGGATCCCGTCTCCCTCATGATTGGCCAGGCTCCCGCCAGCCAGGAGCAGATCGATCTCATCCGTAAGAAGTGGGGGCTCGACCGGCCGCTGCCCGAGCAGTACGTCACCTGGGTCGGCCGCATGCTCCTCGGCGACTTCGGCCAGTCGGTCGTGCGCAGCGGCATGCCGGTCAGGACCATGATCGCCGAAGCCGCATCGGTCACAATCACGCTGAACCTGATCGCGTTCGTCATTTCGATCCTCATCGCCGTGCCGGCGGGCCTGTTCGCCGCGGTCCGCCGGTACTCGGCCTTCGACTACGCCGTCATGGTGGGCACCACGGTCGGCGTCGCCCTGCCCAATTTCTGGATCGGCCTGATGCTGATCGTGATCTTCTCGCTCGTGCTCCGATGGCTGCCCCCGTTCGGGCTGGGATCGTGGCAGGGCTACGTCCTGCCTGTGACGGTCATCGTCGTCGGGCAACTGGCGCTCCTGGCGCGGCTGATGCGCAGCGCGACGCTCGACAACCTCGGCGAGGACTTCGTCCGCACCGCCCGCGCCAAAGGCCTGCGCGAGAGCGGGGTGGTGATCCGGCACGTCGTCCGCAACGCCCTGCTGCCGATCGTCACGGTGATCGGCTACCGGCTGGCGTTCATTCTGAGCGGCACGATCGTGGTCGAAACGGTCTTTGCGGTCCCGGGGCTCGGCATGCTGTTCGTCGAGTCCGTGAACCGGGTGGATTATCAGGTGGTCCAGGCGATCGTCATGGTCCTCAGCGTCCTGGTGATCCTGGGTAACCTCGCGACCGACCTCGTGTACAGGCTCATCGACCCGCGCATTCGCATCGGGTGATACCCGTGGGCCCAGAGACCGCCGCCGGCCCCATGCCCCGAGCGCGTGGGCGGACCCTCCGGGCGCGGCGATCCGAATGGACGCGCGGCTGGTGGCGGTTCAAGCACTATCGCCCCGGGATGATCGGGCTGGGATTCGTCCTCATCCTGCTCGTCCTCGCGGTGCTTCCCCAGGTCTTCGCACCGTACCCGTACACCCAGGTGTTCCGCGGCATGCGCGGCGTCCCGCCGTCCTGGTCACACCCGCTCGGGTTCGACCACATCGGCCGCGACGTCCTGAGCCGGATCATCTGGGGCAGCAGGGTGGCCCTTCTCGTCGGGCTGCTGGCGACGAGCATCGCGGTCGTGATCGGGGTCGCGGTGGGCGCGTCCGCCGGCTACATCGGCGGGTGGGTGGACAGCCTGCTGTCGCGCATCGTGGACACGTTGATGGCCTATCCCCCGCTGGTGCTGCTCATCACCCTGGCCGCGGTGCTGGGTCCGAGCCTGGTCACCGTCGTCGTGATCATCGGCCTGACGACATGGGCCCAGTACGCCCGGGTGGTGCGGGCCGATGTCTTGAGCCTGCGCGAGCGGGAGTTTGTCCTGGCCGCGCGGGCCGCCGGCGCGAGCAGCGTGCGCGTTATCTTCCGGCATGTGGTTCCCAACGTGCTCGGCCCGGTCATCGTGCTGGCCAGCCTGGGGATCGGCGGCATCATCCTGCTCGAGTCCGCGCTCTCGTTCCTGGGACTCGGGGCCCAGCCGCCGACCGCGTCCTGGGGCGGCATGCTGGCGGACGGCCGGGCCTTCATCCTCATTTATCCGCAGATCGCGATCGCGCCCGGCGTGATGATCTCGCTGACGGTGCTCGCGTTCAATCTGGTGGGCGACGGACTGCGCGACGCCCTCGACCCGCGGCAGAAAGATGCCCTGATCAGCCGTTGAGACGCTCCGAATAGGTCGCGTCCCGGTCCAGCGGGTAGATCGGCCGTCGAAGCCGGCGGTAGGGGAAGGCCGGCAGGTTCGCTGTGCTGATCCCCGGCGGGTCGGTCGTGACGATGTGCTTCGCGATGCCCGAGAATCCGGCCCGGAAGTGGGCGCTCGACTTGAGCCCGACGATGCGGCACCGCGCCACGTCGATGCCGTGCAGCAGGAAGGGCCCAGGGTCGAGCACCTGGGTGCGCCCGCTGGCGACCACGATGTCCAGCCCGCCGGCGGCGATGCGCGCCGTCCTGCCGATGTTCATCGGTGAGCCCCGTCCCATCGGGGTGGAGAGCGTGAACCGCCCGTCGGTCAGGCTCTTCACGTAGACCTCGAGATCCACAGGATCTCCATGGAGCCGGTCGTGCTTCCCGCCCAGGCGGACGCGGAGGGTCGCGCCCACCCCCGCGCGATGCGCGGCGTCCGCGACCTCCGGGTCGTACAGCATGGCAAACGCGCTCTCGGTCAGTCCCGCCGCGAGCATGGCCCGCAGCAGATGGGTCCCGTCCCCCGGCGCGCCCCCGCCCGGGTTGTCGCTCATCTCGTTGATGATCACGGGCGTGGTCGAGCGGGCCACCCGGACCGCTTCGGCCACCGCTTCGACGGGCTGGGGAAACCTCAGTTGAAACGCTTCGCGGCGCGCCCACACCTCCCGCGCCACGGCCTGCGCCGCCCGCCCCGCCAGCGCGGCATCGCCGTCCGCCACCGCGACGACCGTCACTCCCGCCTCCGGGATATCGGTCTGCGAAAATCCATGGAAGAAGACGCAGTCGATCATGCCGGACCGCTGTTCCCACTGATGGCAGTGTGCATTGATCGTTCGGGCGGGTTCGAGCGCTGATGGCGATGCCGGGATCAGCAGCGGCAGCGCCTCGATCGCCATCTTGGGGGTGATCTCCCTGCGCAGCACGCGGAAGAGAAACGCCATGGCCTCCTGCCCGCGCTCGTAGGAATCGGTGTGGGGATACTCGTGGACGCCGAAGAGCCCGCTGGCCAGGGAGACCATGCGGGGCGTGATATTGCCGTGGAGGTCGAGTGTCACCGCGATCGGCATCGCGTCGCCCACGACTTGCCGGACGGCTGCCAGGACCCCGCCCTCAAGATCGGTGATCCCTTCGGCGACCCCCGCCCCGTGGAGCGCCAGGCAGATGGCGTCGAGGGGCATGGCCTCCTGAATGCCGCGGACCAGCTCACCGACCATCGTGTCGTACGCTTCCCGGGTGATTGTGCCCCAGGGCTCCGTGCTGGCGGCGGATGTCGGGATCAGTGTGGCGCCCAGCCGCTCACCGGCTTCGATCATGCCGCCCAGGTAGGTGCGCGTGCCGCGCTCGCGCCGGATGATCTCCTCGCCGTGGTCCCAATGGCGCTCCTTGAACATCGCCAGCGTGGTCGGCGGGCAAAACGTATTGGTCTCATGGCTGATCTCACCGATGGCGATGCGGGGCATGATCTCCCTCCCGGGGTATTGCCAGGTGCGCTGCGACAGACTTCTTTCCGCTGGCGGTGTCATCCCTGCCTAGGCGCCCGGGCTGCGGGAACGAGGAATGTCTGTAGAGGCAAGACACCTCGATCTATCCAATTCTTTCCGACGTGCCGATGCAGCGATCCGTCGCTGATACCGCCCTCCGCGCCGAGGGCATCTCCAAGCGCTTCCCTGGGGTCGCCGCGCTTGCCGGCGTGCACTTCGACCTCAGGCCTGGGGAGGTGCATGTGCTCGCCGGCGCCAA
>DATHLI010000487.1:0-4801 GCA_035488355.1 bacterium
CGTCTACCCCGTGTTCTATCTGGCGTTCTGCCTGGCCGTCCTGATCGCCGTCTACCTGTTCCTGGAGCGGCTGTTCTGGAGCCCGTTCGGGCGCGCCCTGCGATCGGTGCGGGAAGACGAAACCGCCGCGGCGGCCTTCGGACGGAACGTGTTCGCCCTCAAGCTCAAGGGCTACGTGATCGGCGGGGTGATCGCGGGATTGGGCGGAGCGCTGTTCGTCCATTTCCTCGGCGCCTTCAATGTCTCGGCATGGTCGCCCGTGGAGACGCTGCTGCTGTACGCCGCGATCTTCGTGGGAGGGACGGGGAACAACCGCGGAGTGATCCTGGGCATCTTCCTGGTGTTGATCTTCTTCCAGGAGGTCACCCGGTTTCTCCCGGAGATCCCGGGGCACCCCGATTTCGGTCCCGCCGTCCGGGAAATCCTGATCGGCATCCTGATCCTCGCCGTCCTGCGCTGGCGTCCCCAGGGGTTCCTCCCGGAGCCCCGCGCGAAGGACCGGGACCCCGCCCCGTCGGCGGGGTATGGCGCCGGCTCCGCGGTGGCCGGGACCCAGGCGGGTGGGTAAGGGATGCCGGCGCTGCTGGAAGTGCGTACCCTATGGAAGAGCTTCGGCGGCGTGCATGCCGTCCGGGACTGCAGCTTCGACGTCGAGGCCGGCAGGATCACCGGCCTCATCGGGCCGAACGGCGCCGGCAAGAGCACGGCGATCGACCTGATCTCGGGCTTTCTGGAGCCCGACGCCGGCGTGATCAGGTTCGCCGGCCTGGACGTCGGGGGCCGGCCCGCGCACCGCGTGGCCCGGCTCGGGCTCGTGCGCACGTTCCAGTCGCCGCGCGTCTGGGCAGGGCTCACGGTCATGGAGAACATGCTGCTGGCCGCGCCGGAGGAGGGGCGGGAGGAGGTCTGGCGGGCTGTGTGCACGCCCGCGCGGCTTCGCGAATCAGAGGAAGCCGACCGCGCGCAGGCGCGGGCGATTCTCGGCGAGTTTGGCCTGCTGCCCCTCAAGAATGACCCGGCAGGGAACCTGAGCGGCGGGCAGAAGCGGCTCCTGGAGATCGCCCGGATCTTCCAGGCCCGGCCGCGCATGGTGCTCATGGACGAGCCGCTCACGGGCGTCAACCCGGTGCTGGGGGCGCGGATCGGCGAAGGCATCAGGCATCTGGTGGCGGCGGGGATGACCGTGCTGATGGTCGAGCACAACCTCCCGTTTGTGGAACAGGTCTGCGGGACGGTCATCGTCATGGCCCTGGGGCGGTCGATCGCCCACGGGCCCCTGGCCGCGCTCCGGTCGGACCCCGCCGTGGTCGATGCGTACCTCGGGCAGGTGCTCGCCCGTGTCTAGCCCGCCCCCAGACGAAACGGGGCCCGGACGCGCTCCTGGTGCTCCCGTCCTCGTCACGCAGGGCCTCGCGGCGGGATACGGCGGCCCGCCGATCATCCAAAACGTCAGCATCGAGGCGGGACCCGGCCGGGTGACCGCGGTCGTCGGCCCCAACGGGGCCGGGAAGTCGACGCTGCTGAAGGCGATCGCCGGGCTGCTCCGGCCGGCGGCGGGCCGGGTGCTGCTCAACGGCAGGGACGTGACCGGCCTGGCGCCCGAGAAACTGATCCGCGAAGGCATCGCCTACGTCCCGCAGGTGCAGAACGTGTTTCCCACCTTGACCGTGCAGGAAAACCTGGAGATGGGCGGATACACCCGGGCCTCGGGGCTCCGGGACCGGATCGAGTTTGTCTACACGATGTTCCCGGATTTGGGCGCGGCGATGAAGCGGCCGGCGCGGACGCTGAGCGGTGGCCAGCGCAACATGCTCGCCATGGCGCGCGGCCTGATGGTCGACCCCGCCGTGCTGCTGCTCGATGAGCCGAGCACCGGGCTCTCGCCCCGATTCATCGCGGCCGTCTGGGAGCACATCCGGGCGGTGTGCCGCTCCGGCGTCGCGGTCGTGGTGGTCGAGCAGAATACCCGGCAAACCCTGGCGCAGGCGGCATGGGCGTACGTCATGGTGCTCGGCGCGACCCGCCTGGCCGGGCCGGGTCCCGAACTGCTCCGCGACGAGGAGGTGGTGGATCTCTACGTCGGCCGGTTGACCTAAGGCCCGCGCCGCGAGGCCGGCACGTCGGTGGGGCGCGGATCCGTGTTGGGGAAAGGGGGACATGCTGGTGCGCGCAACAGGCAGGCGGAAGTGGTTCACGCTCTCAACCGGCGTGCTCGCGGCGGCGCTGCTCGTCGCATCGCCGGGGGGGACGGCGCCGGCGCCGGTCTCAGTCGGGGTGCTGGCCGCGATGACCGGGGTCCACGCCGACGTCGGCGCCGCGATCCTGGAGGGCGCCCGGGTGGCGCAGCGGGCGATCAACGAGGCGGGCGGGATCCTGGGCCGGACGATGGAGATCCACCTCGCCGACACCCAGAGCGACGCCGCGGACGCGGTGCCGGCGGAACACAAGCTCATCGGCGCCAACCGCATTGTGGTCCAGATCGGGCCCACGAGCACGGAGCTCTTCGCCGTGCGGCCGATCATCGACACCAACCGGATTCCGATGATCTTCCTCGGCGGCACGACGGTGTTCGACACCAACGAGGACCAGTGGATCTGGCGGCCGAACCCGTCGGACTCGCAGCTGAGCGTGGCCATGGCGCTGTACGCGATCAAGAAAGGCTACCGGAACGCGGCCCTGGTCTTCTATACCGACATCACCAACGAAACGCTCAAGGCCCCCATCGTGAAGACCTTCCAGAAGCTCGGCGGCAAGATCGTCGCCGACGTGAAGCTGACCGCGGGGCAGACCTCCTACCGGTCCGAGGTCGAGCGCGTCGTCAGCGCCCACCCGGATGTGATCTTCACCCAGACCGACCCGGGCACCGCGGCGGTGATGTACGCCAACTTCAAAGAACTGAACAACCTGGCCGTCCCCCTGATCGGGACGGACCTGACGGCAGGCAGCAACTACCTCAAGTCGGTCACCCCCCAGGTGGCCAACAAGGTGCTGGTGTCCCTCGTCGGGTCGACGCCGCCCGGCGCGGCCGCCGATGCGTTCGCCGCGCTGTATGCAAAGTTGTACACGCATGAGCCGCTGGAGAGCTCCAACTACGCGTACGATGGGACGATCGTCATGGCGCTGGCGATCCAGAAGGCCGGCAGCACGGATCCTGAGAAAATCGTGGCGTCCATCCCGCTGGTCACGAACCCCGGCAGCACGGTAGTCTACACCTACCGGGACGGGCTCGCCGGGCTCACGTCCGGCAAGAAGATCAAATATTATGGAGCGAGCGGCCCGATGGTCTTTGACAAGTACCACAACGCCTACGGACCGTTCGACGTCGTCCAGGCGGGGACCGACGGGAAGCTGCGCACGCTGGTGACGATCTCCGCGGACGAGATCCAGAAGGCCGCGCAATAGACAATCGGTTCGAGTCCCGCCCCCGGGCCGGTGCCCGCGAGGGCCGGCCCGGCCGCGGCGGACCGACGAGACCAGACCAACGGGAGGAAGCCACCTGATGAAGACAGGAACCGCGGTGAAGCGAACGGGACCACAGCGAGCGGGCACACAGCGGACGGGCACGCAGCGAACGGACACGCAGCTGAAGAAGGATCTCGCCTTGGGCTACCGGATCATCGCCCACGAGGGCCAGGCGCACGCCATCATCGGCATCCTGGCCGCGCGCGAGCCGGGGGCCGACACCTTCTGGATCAAGTCGATGTTCCACGGGCTGGACGAGATCAAGCCCGGCGTTGGGCTCATGCGGATGGACCTGGACGGGAAGGTGCTGGAAGGGGATTATCCCGTCCACGGCGAGTGGTCGCTGATGGCGGAGATCTTCCGGGGCCGGCCCGACGTCGGCGGGATCGTGCACACGCACGCGCCGTACATCTGCATGCTCATGGCCGCGGATCGGGAGATCGAGCCGTACGATCAGTTCGGGGTGCTCACCCGAAAGGTTGCCTGGTTCAAGAAGACCCCCAACCGGGTGTACGCTCCCGCGCTGGCCCGGGAAGTGTCGAAGAGCCTCGGCCAGACCAACGCCCTGTTCATGAAGTACCACGGGATCATCACGGTGGGGCCGGACATCCGCAAGGCTGTGCTCGCGGCGTCGTTCCTGGAACTGGCCGCCAAACGGCAGATCATGAACGCGCAGGTGGCCCACGCCCGGCCCATGGACAGGGCGACGGCCGACGATCTGGCGACCGACACCAACTTCGAGCGGATCGGCGCGGCGATTTGGTCCTACTATGAGCGGAAGCTGGGACCGGGCGTGATCTCGTAGCCGCCCAAGGGAGGAGTCGGCATGAGGAAGGGGCCGAGGAAACAGAAACCGTCCATCTCGCGGCGCCGGTTTCTCGCGCACGCAGGTCTGGCGGCCGCCTCCGCGGCGGCGGGGGGCGCCCCGGGGGCCGTGCGCGACCTGCTCGCGGCCCAGGCGGCGCCGCAGACTCAGCCGAAGCGCGGAGGCACCCTCACGATCAGCCAGTCGGTGGACATCAACACGCTGCACCCCTGGGTCGGGAACCTCAACGTCTGGAAGGTGACCAAGACCGGCATCTACGATCAGCTCTCCTATCAGGATCCGGTCACCTTCCAGGTCAAGCCGAAGCTGGCCAAATCGTTTGTGTGGACGGACAACAATACGAGCCTGGTGATCGCCCTGCCGGGCGGCGTCACGTTCCACAACGGCGAGAAGCTGACCGCCGAGGACGTCAAGTTCACCATCGACAGCATCCGGGATCCCAGGGTGGGCTCGTGGCTGCGCGGGTTCATCGGCCCGATCAAGGAGGTCCTGGTGCTCGACGAGACGCACCTC
>DATHLI010000488.1:0-2910 GCA_035488355.1 bacterium
CCGAAGGCCGCCGCGGCGGTTTCGTCTTCCCGCACCGATCGCAGGGCGCGCCCGAACGGGCTCCAGAACAGCCGCTCCAGGAACAGGTAGACGGCGATCAGGACGGCCAGGCAGAACGCCAGATAGAACACGGGGTAGACGTGGGGATTGAGGCGCAGCACGCTGTTGAACGGCTGGCTCAGCCCGTAGAGCCCGTTGTACCCCGCGAAGATCCGGGCGTCGTTGCTGATCACGGCCTGCATGATCAGCGCCGTGGCCAGCGTGGTGATGGCAAAGTAGTCGCCCCGCAGCTTCCGCAGCGCGATCGCTCCCACGACCAGGGAGAGCAGCCCGCCGGCCAGCATGGCGCCGAGCGCGCCGGCGGCGAACGGCCACTGGAGCCCCAGGATGTACTCAGTCGGCGGCCGCAGGCCGGCGGGCGGCAGGGTGATCACGGCGTCGATGTACGCGCCGATGGCGATGAACCCGTAGTAGGCGATGTCGAGGTCTCCCTCCCATCCCCAGCGCACGTTCAATCCCAGGACAAAGATGGCGAAGATCACGCCCTGGGTCGCGATGGAGACGAGGTAGTTGATCACGCCGCGCCGCCTCCCACCCGCGGCGTGGTGGTGAACAGCCCTTCCGGGCGGACCAGGAGGGTCGCGATCAGCAGCGCGAACGCGATCGGCAGCTTGTAGTCCGCGGCCACGTAGAAGGCGCTGGTCTCCATGGCGACGCCGACGAGGAGCGCGCCGGCCATCGCGCCGTACGGCTTGCCGATCCCGCCGACGATCGCGGCGGCGAAGGTCACGAGCAGAAAGTTGAACCCGAACGAGGGGGCGAAGCTGCCGACCCGCCCGGCCAGCACGAACCCGCCGAGCCCGGCGATGAGGCCGGCCAGGCCCCAGGTCAGCTGGATGATGCGGGAGGCGTCGATGCCGCTGACGCGGGCGAGGTCGCGGCTGTCCGCCACCGCCCGCAGCGCCTTCCCGAACTTCGAGTACCGGAGCAGGAGGTGGAGCAGCACCATCGTCCCCGCGGCCGCCGCCATGATCAGCTCATCACGGCTCGTCCACAAGAACGGTCCCACCCGGTGCGGGACGGCCTGGGGCAGGATGTACACGACGTTCGTGCCGGTGAACACCGCCAGCAGGACGTTCTGGATGATGATGGCGACGCCGATCGTGGCGATGAAGATGACCAGGCTCCGGGCGCGCGCCCGGACGAACGGCTCGACGATCCCCCGGTTCATGCCCCACGCGACCAGTCCCCCCGCCGCGGCCGCCGTCAGACCGCCGACGAGCAGGTTGGTCGTGAGGCTCTGCGACACGTAGGCGGCGTACGCGCCGACCGTCAGCAGCTCCCCGTGGGCAAAATTCGGATGGTTGCTGACGCCGTACTGCAGCGAGAACGCCACGGCGGAAAACGCCAGGATCGCCGCGGTGACCAGGCCGAACCCCAGGGCGACAAAGAAGCCATGCATGTTATCCCGGCGTCGGCCGGTAGGCGGGCGCAAAGGGCCGCAGCGGCGGGAGCACCCACCCCCCGGTGGGCACCGGGCGCTCGTCGGAGCGGACCGGCACGTCGATCACCGCGGGACGGTTCGCGGCGAGCGCGGCGGCCAGGGCGCCGTCCAGGTCGCCGGGCCCGGTGACCCGATACCCGTCCGCCCCCATCGCCTGGGCCAGCGCGGCAAAGTCCGCGCTCACCGGCTCGCCCGTGCGCTGCTTTCGAAAGCGCGTCGCCAGCTCACGCGGCCCGAACGCCCCCACCTGGAGATCGTAGATCGAGGCGTACCCGCAGTTGTTCCACACCACCCAGATCGCGGGGATATCGTACTCGACGGCGGTGGCCACGCTGTGCGCGGCCATTAGGAAGCCTCCATCCCCGCACACGGCCACGGCGGGACGGTCCGGGGCCGCGAGCTTCGCCCCCAGGACGCCGCACACGGCGAAGCACATCGATCCAAACCCCCACGACTGCAGGAAGGAGCGGGGGCCCCGCACCCTGAGGCGCTGCACCAGCCAGTTGTGGTGGACGCCGACGTCCGAGAGCACGAGGGCGTTGTCGGGCAAGGCGCGCGACAGGGTCGCCACGACGCGCTCGGGATGGAGCGGCAGCCCCTCCGTCTTCGTGAGTGGGGCGCGATCGTTCTCCCACACCTGCCGGGCCGCCTCCAGGCGCTTGACCCACTGGGCATGGCCGGCCCGCGGCTGCTGGCGCCGTTCGAGCTCCGCCGCGAACTGGCGGACGACGGTGCGCGCGTCCCCGAGGACGCCGACCGCGACCGGGTAGTTGCGCCCGATCTCGGAGGGGTCGATATCCACCTGGATGAGCTTGGTCGGCGGGATCTCGAACGTATACCCGGGAATCCAGCTGCTGCTCATCCGGTCATCGAACCGCACGCCCAGCGCCAGGATCACGTCGGCGTGCCGGGTCGCTTCGTTGGCCGCAAACGTCCCGTTCCGCCCCACGTTGCCGAAATACAATGGGTGATCGGCCGGCAGCACGCCCGACGCCAGCGGCGTGCTCACGACCGGCACGCCGAGGCGCTCGGCCAGCGTCCGGACGTCCGCCTCCGCCTCGGACAGCACGGCCCCGCCCCCGGCCAGGATGACAGGGTGCGCGGCGCCGAGGAGCGTCTCGAGGGCGGCCTGCAGCCGGCCGGCCTCCGCGGCGCTGCGGATGCGCACGCTGTCCCCCACCGCCTGCGGACGTTCGCCTCCGACGTCGACCGTCTCCGCAAAGAGATCGAGGGGGACGTCGACCTGCACCGGACCGGGCCGGCCTCCCAGCATTTCCAGAAACGCCTGCCGCATCACCAGCGGCAGCTGGTCGGGACGGGTCGGCTGGAAGCTGCGCTTGACGTACGGCCGGAGCACGGACGGGAAGTCGGCCTGGTAATGCCGGTACGTCTCTTGGAACGCGCCG
>DATHLI010000489.1:0-8992 GCA_035488355.1 bacterium
CGCGCGGTAGGCTTCGAGCGTCCGCCGGCGCTCGCCCGGGGCCGGCGGGAGAAAGCCGAGAAACGTGACCGGCTCGGTGGGGAGCCCGGAGGCCACCAGCGCCGTCACGAACGCGCTGGGGCCGGGGAGCGCGATGACCGGGATGCCGCCGTCCACCGCCTGCCGCACCAGCTCGACGCCGGGGTCGCTCAGCCCCGGTGTGCCCGCGTCCGAGACCAGGGCGATGGACTCTCCGGCAAGCAGGCGGGCGATCAGTTCGGGGGCTCGGGCGAGCTCGTTGTGCTCGTGGACGCTCAACACCCGGGCGGGGATCCCGTGGTGCGCCAGGAGCTTGCGCGTCCGCCGGGTGTCTTCCGCCGCAATAAGGGCCACCTCCCGGAGGATGCGCAGCGCGCGGAGCGTGATGTCCTCCAGGTTGCCGATGGGGGTGGCCACGAGATAGAGGGTGCCAGATCGTGCCGACGCCACACCCTCAACTATAGCAGAGCCTCCGGCGGCGCGGGCAGTTCAGCGAGAGAGGCGGTCGCGTCCGATCGACAGCCTGCCGCCGCCGGCGATGGCGAGGGAGAGCGCGACCGCCAGCAGGGTCAGCTCAAATGCGAATCCGCCCACGAACCCGTGCGGCCAGACCACCGCGACGATCGCGACCGCCATTTCAACCGCGAGCAGGGCGCCGATCAGGCGGGTCCAAAGGCCGGCAAGGAGCAGGACGGCTCCTCCCAGCTCGAGGGCCGCGACGAACCGGGCGGAGGCATCCGGGAACGGCAAGTGGACGGTCAGCATCAATCCGGCCAGGCGGCCGATTCCGCCGGCCCACTTGAGATAGCCGTACGTCCCAAAGACCGCGGCCAGGATCACCCGCAGGAGCAGCAGCGCGAGATCGATCCTGGCTGCGTGTCCGGAACCGGGCGCCTCCGCCCTAATCTTCATCCCCCAGGTCGGGGTCGCCGGCCTCGATGGCCTTGAGCAGATCCACCGCCATCCTCGCGTCCAGTCGCTTCACGATCTCGTACTCCCGCATTGCGGCCTCTTTGTCCCCCAGCGCGACGTAGGTTCGCGCCAGGTACTCGTGGGGGTTGGCGTAGTCCTGCTTCAGGGTGATCGCCTGCTTGTAGGCGTCGAGGGCCTTGTCATACTGCTTGGCCTTGCGGCAGGCGTGGCCCAGGCCGTTCCAGGCCTCGACAAACTTCGGCTCGGCGCGCACCGCCTGCTGGTACGCGGCGATCGCCAGGTCCCACGACCGCTTCTTCGCGTACTCCTGCCCCTGGTCGAAGAAGATCTTGGCCTGCGGGTTCATTTGGGTCTGGGTGGAGGACGGACCGGAGTTCCCGCTGTCGTGGGCGGAAGCCCCCACGACCGCGAGGGAAATCACGAGCAGGCTGCCCAGCACGTATCTGAGCATTCGCATACCCCGCACCTCACGGCTGATTAGCCGCCGGCGCCCCCCCTTGGCCCAGAGCTGGTTTCGCCCGGCCCGAGGGATCCCGGACGGTCGGCTGGGTAGAGCGTGCGCGAAGAGTGTCACGAGCCGATCACGAATACTGCCCTCATGCGGACCTGGAAGCCGGCGCCGGGCGCCGGTGCGGGGGAAACTTCCGTACCCTGCTCGCGCCGCGCGTTCTTGAAGTCTTCCGCGCTGCTCTCCGGCGCCGCGCTCTGGGATGCGATGCGGCCGCGGCCCGCTGCCGCCGCCCCCCCGACGGTTGCGCGGGTTGGCTTCATTGCTCACGTCGGCAGCGCGCAGAGCCTGCCCCGCTCGCCCGCGGGGTTGGAGGTCGCGGGCTATGCGGGCCTGCTGGGGGCGCGCGCCGGCGCGGAGGAGATGGGGGCGACCGCGCGCCTCTTGGGACGAGAGTTTGACGTGGCCGTGGCCACCGCCATGTCGCCCGCCGCGGCGGTCCGGGCGGCCGGGCGCCTGGTGGCCGTCGAGGGGGCGTTTGCGATCGCCGGAGGCTACGGCACCGAGACGGCCCTGGCCCTTGCCGAGTTCGCCGAGCGGCAGCGGGTGGTCTTCTTCAATGTCGGCGCGACCAGCGACGCGCTGCGGGGGGAATCGTGCGGCCGCTATACGTTTCACGTTGAGGCCAGCGATGCGATGTACCTGGACGCGTTGGCGGACTGGTTCACGCGGGGCCTGGCGTTCCTGGTGGATGAGGATGCGCCGCAGGGGGTCCGCATCATCCGGCGCGCCCCGACCCGCCGGTGGTTCCTGGTGGCCGCGGGCGCCCCGATCTGGCAGGCGCGGCGCCTGCGCGCGCACGCCGCCCTCGAGCGCCGGCACTGGGGCGGCAGGGTCGTCGGCGACGTCGTGATGGATGCCGGCGTCGGTCAAGTCCGGGACGTCCTGCGCGCCATCGACCAGGCGCATCCGGATCTCGTCTTGCTGCTGCTCGGCCCCGATGCGCAGCTGTCGTTCATGAAGCAGTACGACACCGCCGGACTGCGGTTCGAAGTCTCCGGCTTCCCTGAGCCGCTGACCCAGACCCGAGTGTTTCTCGCCGGCCTCCTCGCCGCGGCGCCGAGATCGGCCGGCGAAAGCATCCGGGCCGTCCTATGGGATCCCGCCGTCAGGTACGCCGGCGCGCTGGAGCTGAACTCCCGGTTCGCCGCGCGCTGGAAGCATCCGCTGGACGGACCGGCCTGGGCCGCCTGGTGCGCGATCAAGATCCTCGGGGAGGTCGCGCTGCGCGCCCACACGACAGATCCGGCCCAGGTGGTGCGATATCTGGAGAGCGACCGCGCGGTGCTGGATGGGCACAAGGGCATCGTGTTGACCTTTCGGCGCTGGGATCACCAACTGCGCCAGCCGCTCGAGATGGTGAGGTTGCAGCGAGACTCGGGCGATCTCATGGGGACCGCGGAGCCGGTAGGCGCCATCCCCAACGTCAACGCGCCCGGACGCGACCCCCAGCAGGTCCTGGATCAGCTGGGAGATCTCGCGCAGGAGAGCACGTGTCGCTTCTCCATCATATAGGCGGGCCCCGCCCGGTGCGGGCCGGCACGGGGGGGAGAGGCACGGGACGGCGGGGTGGGGTGCGCTCGAGACGGTGGGCCCGGCTCGGGGCCGCTGTCGCGGGGCTCCTCACGGCGGCGATGGTGAGCCCGACCGGCTCCGCGCCGGGCGCATCCGGTCCCCGGGTCTACGTGAGCAATGAGTTCGGGGGCAGCCTCACGGTGATCGACGCCGCCGGCGGGCGGGTGACCGGTACCATTCCGATCGGGCCGGCCGGGACCGCGCGCCCGAGAGGGATGGCGCTCAGCCCGGACGGTTCGACCCTGTATATCGCGGTCACCGATCCGTGGCCCAACCGCCGGGAATCGCCGTACAAGTTCATCTGGGTGGTCGACGCCGGCACGGGGAAGGTCCGGGCCAAATACCCCTGCGGATCGGACCCCGAGCGGCTGGCGGTCACGCCGGACGGCAGGCACCTCTACTGCTCCAATGAGGACAACGTGACGGCCACGGTGTTCGACCTCGGGACCGGAAAGGTCATCGCCGCGATTCCGGTGGGGATCGAGCCCGAAGGGGTGGCCGTGAGCCCGGACGGCCGGTGGGTATACGTGACCGCCGAGACCAGCAACACCGTCACGGTGATCGACACCGCGACCAGACGGCCGATCAAGAACCTGCTGGTCGGCGAACGTCCGCGCGTTGTCGTCTTCGCCCCGAACGGTGCCCGCGCCTATGCCTCCGCGGAGACGGCGGGAACCCTCTCCGTCATCGACCCGGTCCGGCACGAGGTGATCCAGACCATCGAGTTGGGCCGCGACAGCAAGCCGGTCGGCGTGTCCGTCGCCCCGGACAGCGCCCGCGTCTACGTCGTGGGCGGCCGCTGCAACTGTCTGTTCGTCATCGACGCGCCGCGCGGCGCGGTCATCGCCGCCGTCACCCAGAAGATGGGGCGGCGGCCGTGGGGAGTGGCGGTCGCTCCCGACGGCAGGAAGATCTATACGGCCAACGGACGGTCGGACGACGTGTCGGTCGTCGACGCCGCCTCGCTGCGCGTTGTCGCCACCATCCGGGCCGGCCGGGGCGCCCACAGCGTGGTGGCCGGTCATTAGCGGCCTCGCGCCGGCCGTCGAGTGCGTCGGGTTGACGCGCCGGTTTGTGGGCGTGGCGGCCGTCAACGAGATGTCCTTTCACGTGGGGTCCGGCGAGCTGTTCGGGCTCTTGGGCCCCAACGGGGCCGGGAAGACGACGCTGCACCGCATGCTGACTACGGCGCTGCTTCCGACGGCGGGCGCGGCGCGTGTGGGCGGCTGCGATGTGGTGCGGGAGGCGCCGCAGGTGCGCGACCTCATCGGCGTCGTTTTTCAGGACCCGGCGCTGGATGATCGGCTCACCGCCCGGCAAAACCTGGAATTGCACGCCGTGCTTTACCGCATCCACCCCCACTGGCTGCCGTCGCGCGTGCGCGAGGCGCTCACGTGGGCGGAGCTCGCGGGCGATGCCGATCGACCGGTCCGCAGCTTCTCCGGAGGCATGAAGCGGAGGCTGGAGCTGGCGCGGGCCCTCATGCACCGCCCGTACGTGCTCTTCCTCGACGAGCCGACGGCGGGCCTGGACCCTCAGGGGCGCCGCCGCCTCTGGGATCAGGTGGCCGGCCTGCGGGAGGGCGGGCTGACGGTGTTCCTGTCGACCCACAACATGGTGGAGGCGGAGGGCTGCGACCGGGTGGCGATCATCGATCACGGACGCCTGCTGGCCGTGGGGTCGCCGGCGGAGCTGAAGATGCTCGTCACCCAGCGGTCCGATACCACCCTGGAGGAAGTGTTCCTGGAATTGACCGGGCGCGGCCTGCGGGATGAGGAGGCGACCGCGAGGGACCACCTGTTGGGGTTTGCCCGCCGCGGGGGTGAACTGACCCGATGATCCAGGGGGCGGCCCTCCCGGCCCTGCGGTATCCCCCGGCCCGCTTCTTCGACGCGCGGATCGTCCTGGCGGTCTGGCGCCGGGAATTGCTGCGGTATCGCCGGGACCGGACCCAGTGGTTCGGGGGCATCTCCCGGACGGTCTTGTGGCTGGTCATCCTCGGCTACGGGATCGGCTCATCGTACACGAACATCGAAGGCTACACGTACACCCAGTACATCCTGCCCGGCGTGGTGACCCTTAACATCATCTTCGCGTCCATGCAGTCGGCCATCGCGCTGGTTTGGGATCGCGAGGTCGGGCTGATGCGGGAAATCCTCGTCTCCCCGGCCCCGATGCTCTCGGTCGCCCTCGGGAAGGTGCTGGGCGGGAGCACGGTGGCCGTTGCGCAGGGGACCATCGCGCTCCTGTGTGCTCCTCTGGCCGGCGTCGACCTTTCGCTCGCGCGCGTGCTGCTCGCCTGGGCCGTGATGTTTGCCATGGGCATCCTGCTGGTGTCCATCGGCGCCGTCATCGCGTCGCGAATGGCCACCTTCGAGGGATTCGGAAGCATTTCGAACGGCATCGTGCTTCCCCTGTACTTCCTGTCTGGGGCGGTCTTCCCGCTCCGCGGCATCGTCGGGCTGGGGGGGTTCCTCGTGGACCTGCCCTGGTGGCTCCGGGCATTGATGTACGCCAACCCCGTGACCTATCTGGTGGACCTGCTGCGGGGGGCGCTCCTGGATTTTCAGCAGCTGCCGCCCTGGCTGGATCTCCTGCTGGCCGCCGCCCTCCCTGTCGCGGGGGGGCTGGCGGCCGTGGGCGCCATGGCGCAGATGCGCCGTGTGAAGTGAAGGCCGCGCGGAGCGGAGGCGGGCGAGCCGGCGAGCGGCTACCTCACCCTGAACGAAAGTTCCAGCCGCCGCTGCTCCACGCTCCCCTTGAATTCGTCGTGGCAGTGTACGATGACCGGCCAGGTGCCCGGCGCGGCCTGGGGATCGACGCGCCAGGTCCAGCTCACCCGCCCCGCCTTATCTGCCCGCTTCGGGAGCGCGAGGTTGGCCTCAGCGCCTCGGGCCTTGTAGTGCACGAGCAGCATGCACTGCGTGCGCGGGTCCGTCCGCACGGTCACACTGGCGTTTCCGCCGGGGCGGACCGGCGAGGTCAGCGCGACGAGCGCCAGCGGCAGATCGCGGGCCAGGCCCGACTGCACAACGAAGGCGCAGATCCAGAGGGCGGAGACCAGAACCAGAGATACCGTTGTGCGCATCACTCGCCTCCCCTTGTTTCGATTGGCTCTCTTCGGTACGCGGGCGCGCCGGGATCCCGGCCACCGCGGCCGAGGGCCTCGGTCACCAGGTGGCGGTGGGGCGAGTAGGTGCAGACAGGATCCGTGACCGCGGGGTCCCCGGTCAGCAGATACGCCTGACACCGGCAGCCCCCAAAGTCCTCGAAGCGCCGGGGGCAGCTGCGGCAGGGATCCGACATCCACTCGAACCCCCGGAAGCGGTTGAAGGCCGGAGACTCGAACCAGATCCAGCGCGCCGAATGCTCTCGAACCGACGGTGGATCCAGTCCCGGGATCACGGACGCGACCGGACACGGCAGGGCCGTCCCGTCGGGGGCCACGGTGAGGAACATCCGCGCCCATCCATTCATGCACGGCTTTGGAAACTCGGCGTGGTAGTCGGGAATGACCCAGAGGATCTCCATCGTGTCGCCCGCCCGCTCCCGAAACCGGGCGACCTCGCGCTCGGCCGTCTCGAGCATCTCTCCGGTGGGCAGCAGCTGGTCCCGGTTGCGCAGCGCCCATCCATAATACTGGGCGTTCGCCAGCTCGACCCTCTCCGCGCCCAGCGAGGCGGCCAGCTCGAGCAGCCCGGCGACCTGGTGAAGGTTGTAGCGGTGCAGCACGAAGTTCATCCCGAGCGGCAGTCCGGCATCCCGGACGTGCCGGGCCGCGTCCATCTTGCGCTGCCAGAACTCCCCGCCGGCGATCACCCGGCTGAGCTCGGGATCGGCCGCCTGGATGCTCAACTGGACCGCTCCCAGGCCCGCATCCCTGAGCGCCTGCGCCCGGGCGCGGGTGAGGCCGACGCCGCTGGTGATGAGGTTCGTGTAGAGCTCCAGCTCCGTGGCGCGTTTCACGAGGGTCGCCAGATCGGCGCGCGCCAGCGGCTCGCCCCCCGACAGATGGACCTGCAGCACCCCGAGGTCGGCCGCCTCGGCCAGGACCCTCAGCCAGATCTCGGTCGGCAGTTCATCGGCGCGCCGGGTCAGCTCCAGGGGGTTGGAGCAGTACAGGCAGTGGATCGGACAGCGGTGGGTGATCTCGGCGAGCAGCGAGACCGGCGGATCTAGGGAGGGAGGACCCACTCGACCCACCTCTTCTTGACGGCCTCGCCGAGAAACTCGGCGACATCGCCCCCGAGCTCGGCGCCGGGGTACTTGCGCTCGAGCGTCTGGATGAGCTCTGCGCCCGTGCGCCCGCCGTCGCAGAGCTGCAGGATCTCGGCCGCCGTCTCGCTCAGGATGACCGCCCGTTCCGGCAGCAGGAGGACGTGGCGCCCCCGGACCTGATCAAAGCGCAGCCGTGCTTTGGGGAGCAGCCTCGGCCTGCCCGCTTCCATGAGTCCCGCATCGCTCCCGGCATCGGTCATCGGCGCCACCCCGGTCCTTCGTTCGCGGTCACGCGGGAAACGTCGCCGCCACGGCGTCCAGGAAAGCCCCCAGGATGTCGCACTTGGTGGCGACGGCCCGGAGGACGCTCTGCTGCGCCTCGCACGTGCCGGCGTGCTCGAGCACGACGGGCAGGGCGTAGGCGGCGTCTCTGGACCCCTGAGTCACGCGTGACCGGAAGTACTCCAGCCCCTCGGGATCGACCCACGGGTAGTGCTCCTCGAACGCCGAGATCCGCACCGCCATGATGGATGGCGCGGCGAGCTCCGTGAGGGAGGAGGCCATGCCTTCGACCCAGGAGTGATCGCGGACGAAGGTGACGTAGGCGTCACAGGCAAACCGGGCGGCGGGGACCAGGAAGCGATGCTCAAGCAGGTCGGTGCGCCTAAGACCCACGGCCTCGCCCAACCGCAGCCAGGCCTCGAGGCCGCCTTCTCCGGGGCGGGACCCGTCGTGATCGATGATCCGCCGGATCCACTCCCGCCGGTACTCCCACGGGAGCTTGGAGAGCAGGACGGCGTCTTTGACGGGAATGACCTGCTGATAGTAGAAGCGGTTGGCGGCCCACCCGCGCAGCTGTTCGGGGGAGAGCGTGCCCTCGTGCATCCGCTGGTTGAAGGGATGCCGGTCGTGATAGCGCTGCGCGAGCAGCTCGCGGATGCGCTGCTCGAGCACGTCCTTGGGCCACGGGTCCGTTACAGCGTCACCGCCCATCCGTCGGTGGCCACCTCCAGGCCGAGGGTGCGAATCCACGCCCGCGCGTCGGACGCCGGATCGAGGAGCACATTGGTGTTGTTGAGGTGGACGTACAGCTTGGTGCGCGCGGAGAGTTTCGACAGCCAGAGCGCCGAGCCTTCCTCGCCGCCCACCGGAATGTGGCCCATCGCCGTCGCCCCCTCCGCGCCGATCCCGAGGCGGCGCAGCTCGTCCTCGCTCCAGAAGGTGCCGTCGAAGAAGATGACCTCGGCGCCCCGCAGATGGTCCCGCAAGGTCTCCGACAGCTCGCCGACGCACGGCGCGTGCGCCACCCGCCTGCCGGAGGACAAATCTGTCAGGATGAGTCCCACGCCGACGCCCTCGGCGCCGCCGTCCGTTCTGCCCAGATAGCGCGGCAGGTGCCTCCCGGTCTCCACCAGCCGCACTTCCACCCGCGAGGATCCTTCGCTGAGCAGCAGCGGAGCGTCCAGGGAGAGCTCGTGCACACGGATCTCAACGTACCGCCGCAGGGCCGGCAGGAGGCGCAGATGGTCTTCCAGCATCCTCGCCACCGGGGCGGTGGCGTAGAGCGTCCACCCCGTGGCCTCGCGCAGGTGCAGCAGTCCCAGCGTGTGGTCGAGCTCTCCGTCGGTCAGGATCACGCCGCGAACGGGGGTCGAGCGGATCCCCGACTGAGGATGGAGTTCCTCCCATCGCGCGAGCTGCTGCGTCACATCGGGAGTGGCGTTGACCAGGTACCACTCC
>DATHLI010000490.1:0-2121 GCA_035488355.1 bacterium
TCCTTTTCCTCGGCCCGCACCGACGGGGGGCGCAGCACCGCGCCGACCGCGTTCGCCCGGGTGCGCGCGTGCATCCCCACCAGGACGTTCTCGAGGACCGTCATATTGGCGAAAAGGCGCAGGGACTGGAACGTGCGCGCGATCCCCCGCTCGACGATCGCGTGGGAGGGAAGGCCGGTGACGTCCTCGCCCATGAGGAACACCCGTCCGGCGTCGGGGGTGTCCAGGCCCGTCACCAGGTTGAAGAACGTCGTCTTGCCGGATCCGTTGGGCCCGATCAGGCCCACCACGGTCCGGGGAAGGATGGTGAGGCCGAGGTCCTTCACCGCCGTGATCCCGCCGAACCGCTTCGTGAGGCCGCGGACCTCCAGCATCGGCGTTCCCGCCGGCAGCCGGACGTCCCGGATCCCGCTCAACGACGCGCCGATGCCGCCGCGCGAGGGCATCGCCGCCTGCTCGGTCAGGCTGAGCGGCGCCGTCGTGCGCGAGGCGGGGATGAGCCCTTCGCGCCGGTACAGCATCATCAGCACCAGGATGATCCCGAAGATCAGCTCGATCGTCTGGACGAGCTCCACCTGCTGGAGCCCTTCGCTGCCGACGAGCCGGCCGAGCGCGTGCACCCACTGGGTGAGGTCCTGCAGGAACCAGGACTGCAGGAGCTGCAGGAGCAGCGCCCCCAGCACCACGCCGGGCACGCTCCCCATGCCGCCCAGCACGATCATCACCAGCACCATCACCGACACCGGGAACTGGAACATGTCGGGGGTTGCGGTGCCGAGCTTCGCGACATAGAACGTCCCGGTGGCGCCGGCGAACGCGGCTCCCATCGCGAACGCCATCAGCTTGAGCCGCACCCGGTTGACCCCCATCGCCCCCGCGGCGATCTCGTCCTCGCGGATCGCCATCCACGCCCGGCCGATCCGGGACTCCTTGAGCCGGTAGCTCACGAAGATCAGCAGCGCGACCAGGAACGCGGCGAGGTAGTAGTACGGCGTCGAGGTGACCCCGAACCGGAACCCGAACATCTGCGGGGAAATCACCCCGTTGAGCCCCATCGGGCCGTTGGTCCAGTCGGGGGTATTGCGCACGACGATGGGGACGATCTCGCCGAAGCCGAGGGTGACGATCGCCAGATAGTCGCCCCGGAGCCGCAGGGTGGGAGCCCCGAAGAGGAGGCCAAAGCAGGCCGCGACCAGCGCGGCGCCCGGCAGCATCAGCCAGAACGAGACGTGAATGTGCACGAGATCCGGCCCGCCCTCCACGTGCGCCCGGCTGACGAGCCCGAGCCACTGGAGGGGCTGCCAGACGTCGGTCCAGGGCGGGGTGATCTGGGTCGAGCCCACCATCCCGTAGATATAGGCGCCGATCGCGAAGAAGGCCGCGTACCCCAGGTCGAGCAGGCCGGCGAAGCCGACGACGATGTTCAGGCCGAGGGCGAGCATCGCAAACGCGAGCGCGTTGGCCGCCGCGTCGATGTCGCCGGCGTTTCTTACGATGAAGGGAAAGAGCAGGACGCCGGCGATCAGGAGCGCCAGCCCGGCGCGCTTCCGCGTCGCCTCCGGCATCCACCGGACGGGCGCGAGCAGCGCCGCGGTCAGGGTAGCCCGGCGCGGCGGCGGGGCGGCCTCGAGGTCTGAGGCGGGAGCCGGCGAGACGTCAGCCATCGCGCGCCGTCACGACTTCTTCGGGGTGGACAGGCCGAGGAGCCCCGTCGGTCGGAGCGCGAGCACGACGATCAAGATGGAGAAGATGATCACATCCGTCCACCGCACCTGCAGGAACTGCCCGCCCAGCGCCTCGATCAGGCCGATGATGAGGCCCCCCATCATCGCCCCGACGATGTTGCCGATCCCGCCCAGCACCGCGGCCGTAAACGCGCGCAGCCCGGCGGTGTAGCCGATCAGGAAGCTCGTGTTGTTGTAATAGAGCCCGAAGATCAGCCCGGCGGCGCCGGCCAGCGCCGATCCGATGAAGAAGGTCAGCATGACGATCTGGTCGACCTCGACGCCCATCATCCGCGCCGCCTCCTGGTCCTGGGCGGTCGCCCGCATCGCCTTGCCCATCTTCGTGCGCTGGACGAAGACATGCAGCACCGCCATGAGGACGAGCGAGACGCTCCAC
>DATHLI010000491.1:0-3069 GCA_035488355.1 bacterium
CCCGGCGCGGCGTGCACCAGCCGCAAGGTCCTCGGCGTCGGCGTCCCGCAGGCCACCGCGATCGTGGACGTCGCCGCCGCGCGCGCGGAGTTCGAGCGGCGCACGGGCCGGCACGTGCCGGTCGTCGCCGACGGCGGGATCGCCGTCGGGGGGGACGTTGCGAAGGCGGTGGCGTGCGGCGCGGATGCGGTGATGCTCGGCAGCCTGCTGGCCCGCGCCGAGGAGGCGCCGGGACGGGGATCTCACTGGGGGATGGCGACGCCTCACGCCGCGCTGCCGCGAGGGACCCGCATTCAGGTCGGCACCACCGGCACCCTCCGCGATATTCTGCTCGGTCCGGCCCGGGTCGACGACGGCTCCCAGAATCTGGTCGAGGCGCTCCGCACGGCGATGGGGATGTGCGGCGCGCGGACGCTGCGTCAGATGCAGCAGGCGGAGATCATCATCGCGCCGTCGGTCTCGACGGAGGGCAAGACCCTCCAGATGGCGCAGCGCGTGGGGCAGGGGCGATGAGCCCCCTCGCGGCGCCGCGCCTTGGGCGGGGCCGATGAGCCGGATCCTGGAGGGCGCTGGGCCTACGGCGTGGGCCAGTACTGCCCGGGCGCCGGCGGCCGCCGAGGCGACGGCGATCGACATCCCGCGCTCGGTGCAAGACCTCGTCGTCGTCCTCGACTTCGGGGCCCAGTACAGCCAGCTGATCGCGCGCCGGGTGAGGGAACTGCGCGTCTACAGCCTCATCCTGCCGTTTGACACCCCGCTGGCCGATCTCTTGGCGCTCCGCCCGAAAGGGATCATTCTCTCGGGAGGCCCCGCCAGCGTCTATGATCCGGGCGCGCCCCGGTGCGATCCCGGGCTGTTCACCGCCGGGGTGCCGATCCTCGGGATCTGCTATGGGATGCAGTTGATGGCGCACGATCTGGGAGGCGAGACCGGGCCCGCCGCCCGGAGGGAATACGGGCGCACCCGCCTGTTCGTGGATGAGCCCGAAGGGCCGGAGCATCTCTTCGGCGGCCTGGAGCGTCGCCTGATCTGCTGGATGAGCCACGGGGACACGGTCCACAGGCTCCCGGCGGGGTTCGCCACCCTGGCCCACTCGGACCACAGCCCGCACGCCGCGATCGCGGATCGCGCGCGGCGGCTCTACGGCCTGCAGTTCCATCCGGAAGTCTCCCACACCCCCTGGGGCAGCGACGTCCTCCGGAACTTCCTCTACCAGGTCTGCGGGTGCTCGGCGTCGTGGTCCATGGAGTCGTTCGTCGAGCGCGCCGTGGACGAGATCGGCGACCAGATCGCCACCGGCCGGGCAATCTGCGCGCTCTCCGGCGGGGTGGATTCCGCCGCGGCGGCGGGGCTGGCGTTCCGCGCCATTGGGGACCGGTTGACCTGCGTGTTCGTCGACCACGGCCTGCTGCGCCGCGGAGAGGCGGAACAGGTTGTCGAGGTGTTCCGCGACCACTTCGGAGTGTCGCTGGTCCACGTCGACGCCCACCGGCGGTTCCTTGATCGCCTGCGCGGCGTCGTCGACCCGGAGCGCAAGCGGACCCTCATCGGCAACGAGTTCATCACCGTCTTTGCCGACGAGGCCGCCCGGCTCGGCCGGCCCGAGTTCCTCGTGCAGGGGACCCTCTACCCCGACGTCATCGAGAGCGGCACGCGCACGGCCGCCCGGATCAAGACCCACCACAACGTCGGCGGGCTGCCGCAGGTGGTGCCGTTCCGCCTGGTGGAGCCGCTGCGCACGCTGTTCAAGGATGAGGTGCGCCTGGTGGCCCGATCGCTGGGGCTGCCCGAAGAGATGGTGTGGCGCCACCCGTTCCCGGGGCCCGGACTGGCGATCCGGGTGCTCGGGGAGGTAACCGAAGACCGGCTGGCCATTCTTCGAGAGGCGGACGCGATCGTGACCGAGGAGATCCGCCGCAGCGGGTTGAGCCGCGACCTCTGGCAGGCCTTTGCGGTCCTCCTGCCCGTCCATTCGGTCGGGGTCGCCGGGGACGCCCGAACCTATGGGCACGTCGTGGCGGTCCGGGCCGTGACCAGCCAGGACGGCATGACGGCCGATTGGGCGCGGCTCCCCGCGGAATTGCTGGAGACGATCAGCAACCGCATCACCGGAGAGGTCCAGGGCTGCAGCCGGGTCGTCTACGATATCAGCAGCAAGCCGCCTGCTACAATAGAGTGGGAATGACTGCGAGAGGAGGCGCCGTGGATTCCGTCACGGGGCCCGCTTCCGATATCGACGCGCTGCTCAACCCGGCCCAGCGGGAGGCGGTCCATCACGGCGACGGGCCGCTCCTGATCCTCGCCGGCGCCGGCTCAGGCAAGACGCGGGTGTTGACGTTCCGGATCGCGGCGCTGATTCGCGACCGGGGCGTTCCCCCGCAGCGGATCCTGGCCGTCACCTTCACGAACAAGGCCGCCGGCGAGATGCGCGGACGCGTGGAGCGGCTGGTCGGCGCGCCCATCGCCCGCGCCGTGTGGATGGGGACGTTCCACGCGGTCTCGAGCCGGGTGCTCCGCCGGTCCGGCGCGCCCATCGGCGTCGACCCCCGGTTCCTGATCTACGACACGGACGACCAGCGGGCGGTGATGCGCGAGGCGATCCGCGCGCTGGACCTGGACGAGCGGCAGTTCCCGCCCGCCGGGGTGCTCGCGGAGATCAGCCGCGCCAAGAACGAGCTCGTGGATCCGCAGGCCGCAGCCGCGCGCGCGGAGACCACCCGCGATGAAGTGATCGCCAGGCTGTACCTCGCCTATCAGCGCCGGCTGGACGAGTGCAGCGCGCTCGACTTCGACGATCTGCTCGTGCGCGCGGTCGTGCTCTTCCGCGACCATCCGCCCGTGCTCGCCGAGTATCAGGAGCGCTTCCGCCACATCCTCGTCGACGAGTACCAGGACACCAATCGCGTCCAGTACCGGCTGTTGAGCCTGCTGGCGCAGCGCCACCGGAACCTCTGCGTGGTCGGCGACGACGACCAGGCCATCTACCGGTGGCGGGGCGCCGACGTCCGCAACATCCTCGAGTTCGAGCAGGACTACCCGGACGCCCGCGTCGTCAAGCTGGAGCAGAAC
>DATHLI010000492.1:0-3457 GCA_035488355.1 bacterium
ACGCCGCACGCGCGGACGGCGACCAGGACCTCGCCCGCCTCCGGGGCGGGACGGGGCCGGTCGACGAGCGTCAACCGGCCTCCCCAGGATTGGAGGACCTGCGCCTTCACCGCCCGCGCATCCAGATCATGCGCGCGCGGGCGCCTTTGCGGCCCCGAGGACGGCCAGGATCTCGTCGGTGGTCAGCACCCACCCAAGGCAGCGCCGCAGGTTTTCCAAACCGAAGACGTGGAGGTCTTCCCCGTACATGCTGGCGACGGCGTCGCTCGGGACGACCACCCGCAGATCCCGGTTGAACGCGTCGAACGCGGTGCAGAGGACGCAGGTGTTCGTGTTGATCCCGGCGATCACCACGGTCTCCGTCCCGAGCGAGCGCAGCAGCACGTCCAGGTCGGTCCCGTAGAAGGCGCTGAGGCGCTTCTTGCTCCGGATCACGAAGTCGCCGGGCTCGGGCGCCAGCTCAGCGGGCACCTCCGTCTGGGGCGAGCCCTCCTGGTTGTGGTGCACGATCGTGCTGCGCCGCCCGGGGGTCAGGGACTGCTTGACCCCTTCCACGGCCCGCCAGAACGGGTTGCCCATGCTCTCCAACCCCGGGGGGGTGGTGCGGCGGTAGGTCAGGAGCACGTAGATGACCGGGACCCGGGCCCCCCGCGCGCCCGCGAGCAATCGGGCCAGCGCCGCGCGGCATCGCGCGGCGTCGGACGCCTCCACGGGCATAGTGCCGATCTCGGGATCGAGGTGCCCCCGGTGCACATCCACGGCGAGGATCGCGGTCCGCCGCGGATCGATGGTCAGTTGACTGCGCAGCGCCTCGACGAACTCCCGCCGGTCGAGGATCTCGGCCATCGTCGGTGCCTCCTCGTTCCTCCCGCCGCGGGCCCGCCCGGCCTACGGATGGGCCGGCGGCAGGTCCCGCGTGTAGACGGGTTTCTTCAGGTACTCCTCCGGGTTCATGCTCCAGAACTGCGAGACGTTCGGATAGGTGAAGATCACGGTGTTCTGGGGCTCGCCGTTCACGATCTCCACCCGCCGGACGTACTCGTTCTGGATCGGGTTGCCATACTCATCGAGGCGCACGGGCCCCCGCGGCGCGTCGGGCAGCACCACCCTGCGGACCGCGGCGACGAACGCGGCGCGGTCCGCCACGTTGCCCCGCACCGCCTCGAGGCCCCTGAGGATGAAGAGCCCGCCCGTGTACGCCGACTCTGAATAATACGACGGCACGCGGTTGTAGGTCTTCACGTACGTCCGGACGAACTCGCGGTTCGCTTCCGTCCGGAGCGCCGCGCTGTAATGCAGCGGCGTGACGATCCCTTTGGCCAGATCGCCCTCCTGGAACAGGATGTGCTCGTCCGTGAGGGTGCCGTTGCCGATCAGGGGGATCCGGCCTTCGAGCCCGAAGTCCCGGTACTGCTGGAGGAACCGCAGGGCGTCTCCTCCGCTGAAGGTCGCGTACACGGCGTCCACATCTCTCGGGATGCGGCTGAGATACGGGCTGTAGTCGGGCGCGCCGATCGGCGGCCAGAGGTGGGCCACGACCCGGCCGCCGTCCTGCTCGAAGGTGTCCTGGAAGCCTTCGACGGTCTCCCAGCCAAACGCGAAATCGTAGGCGACCGTGACCATCCGGCTGTATTTCAGCACCTTGGCCGCGTATTCGCCGAATGCATGGTTCGGCTGGCTGCTCGACCAGCCGGTCCTGACGATCCACGGCGTGCGCAGGCGCTGGGTGATGTCGTCCGCGGAGACGATCAGGTACATCGCCGGGATCTTCTGCTGGTCGATGTAGTCCCGCAGGGCCAGCCCGGAATCCGCGCGCAGCGGGCCCGCCAGCAGATCCACCCGGTCCAGTTCGACCAGCTTTCTCGCCTTGGTGAGCGCCTGCGCGGGCGTCCCCTCGTCCTCGGCGAGCACCTGGATCTCCCGGCCGGCGGCCTTTCCACCCGCCCGCGCCAGCGCCAGAGCGAGGCCGTTCGCCATATCACGGCCGTTGGCGGCAAAGACCCCGGTCAGCGGCACGATCAGCCCGATCTTGATCGGGCCCTGCTGGGCTGCCGCGGCGCCCCCAGAGAACGCCAGCAGCGCCGCCATCCCCACCGCCGCAACCAGGTGCAGGCACCGTACCATGATCCGCCCCCTCCGCTCCCCTCACTGATTCAAACGTGGGATGTGCAGGAGGCGAGTTCTCCGGGAGACCCACCGGGTCCTTGAGCCGCCTACACTCCCAGGTACCGGTGCTTCACCGCCGCATCCGCCGAGAGCGCGGCCGGCGTCCCCCGGTACACGACGCGTCCTTTGCTCAGCACGTAGACCTCGTCGGCGATCGCCAGCGCCATCGGCAGGTTCTGCTCCACCAGCAGGATGCTGAGCCCCGCCTCCTTGAGCCGGCCGATCGAGCCGCCCAGTTCCCGAACGAGCAGGGGGGCCAGCCCCTCGGACGGCTCGTCCATCAGCAGCAGCCGGGGGTTCGTCGTGAGCGCGCGGGCGATCGCCAGCATCTGCTGCTCCCCTCCGGAGAGCATGCTGCCGCGGTGCGCGTGGCGCTCGCGCAGCCGGGGATACAGCCCGAACACGCGGTCCAGCGTCCACGGCTCATTCCCCACCGCCCCGTCCGCCCTCGCCGCGACGCTCAGGTGCTCCAGCACCGTGAGCGAGGGGAAGATCCGCCGGCCCTGCGGCACGAGCCCGATGCCGAGGTGGGCGATCTGGTGGCTGGGCAGGCGCGTGATGTCCCGTCCCTCGAAGAGCACCCGGCCCTGCCTCGGCCGGGCGAACCCGATGATGGAGCGGATGAGCGTGGTCTTGCCCATCCCGTTCCGGCCGAGCAGCGCGACGGCCGTCCGCGGCCGCACCTCGAGCGAGACGCCCTGCAGGACATACGAGTCCCCGTAGTAGGTGTGGATGTCCTCGATGCTCAGCACGGGGCCTTCGGCATCATCTCGTGGAGGCCTCGGTGCCGAGGTAAATCTCCTGCACCGCCGGGCTCGCCCGCACGGCCTCCTTGGACCCCTCGGCCACCAGGCATCCGAGATGCAGGACCGCGATCGTCTCGACCACCTCGAATGCCACATCCATGTCGTGCTCGATCAACAGGATGGTCAGCCCGGCGTCCAGCCCCTTGATGAACCGCGCCATCTCCAGACGCTCGCCGGGTGAGAGGCCGGCGGCGGGCTCATCCAGCAGGAGGAGGCGCGGCTCGCCGGCCAGCGCCAGCAGGACCTCGATCTGGCGCTGCTCGCCGTACGAGAGGACGCGCACGGGCATCGCCCGCTTCGCCCACAGCCCCGCCCGTTCGAGCAGCGCGCGGACCCGCTCCTGGACGTCGGCGTAGGCGCGGAGCGGACGCGTCATCACGTACCTGGACGGCCTGAGCGCCTGGACCGCGAGGAGCACGTTCTCTTCAACGGTCAGCGACCTGAACAGGTTGGTGATCTGGAACGTCCGCGCGAGGCCCATGGCC
>DATHLI010000493.1:0-2924 GCA_035488355.1 bacterium
CGCGATGCGCGAGGCGATCCGCGCCCTGCCGGAAGGGACCTATCGGAGCGAGGTGGAGTTCGACGGGCTGGGAGAGCCGCTGACCCTCCCCTGCGCCGTCACCATCCACGGCGACGAGATGACGGTGGACTGGACGGGCGCCCCCCCGCAGCTGCCGCGGGGGGGCATCAACTGCACCTACCACTATACGGCCGCCCACACGACCTACGTGCTGAAATCCATCCTCACGCCGGAGATCCCGTCGAACGCCGGCTGCTTCCGCCCGCTGCACGTCACGGCGCCGGAAGGCTCGGTGCTCAGCTGCCGCTACCCGGCGTCCGTGAACCAGCGGACCCAGACGGGCTGGTACTGTGGCCCGGCGGTGTTCAAAGCGCTGGCGCCGGTGCTGCCCGACCGGGTGCAGGCGTTCACGGGGCTGCCGATGGGCATGGGCGCCTATGGGGTCGACGCCGGCGGCCGCGTGTACAACGATCACCTCTTCCAGGGCGGCGGCCAGGGCGCCGGCGCACACGGCGATGGGGTCTCGGCCCTCCTCTACCCCACCTCGGCCGGAAACGTCTCCGTGGAGATGTTCGAGAGCCGCACACCCCTCGTGGTGGAGTGCAAGGAGTTCCGGCCCGACTCCGGCGGCGCCGGCCGGCATCGCGGCGGCCTGGGCCAGCGCATTCGGGTCCGCAAGCTGAGCGACGACGGCCGTGCCGCGCTCGTGGACCTGCATCCCCACGGCATGCTCACGGCACCGTCCGGACTGTTCGGCGGCGCGGCGGGCTCGCGCGCGCGGGCGTACGTCACGGACGGCGACAAGGTCCTGGAGGGCGGGGCGATGGTCAGCCTGGCCGAGCTCCGCCGTCGCGACCAGCGCGCCACGATCGAGATCGCGGGCGGGAGCGGGTACGGTCCCCCGATCGAGCGCCCCCTCGAGCGTGTCCAAGCCGATCTCGACGAAGGCTACGTGACCCCCAAGGGTGCCGAGGTGTACGGCATCGCGGTCGGACCGGACGGCCGCGCGAGGAGGATCTGATGGCGGATCTGGAAGCCCTGAAGCGGCGTCAGCAGCAGACCTGGGCGGCCGGGGATTTCTCGATGATCGCGACCCAACAGCTGCTCGTGGGCGAGCTCCTCTGCGAGGCGGTGGACGTGCACCCCGGACAGCGCGTGCTCGATATTGCCACCGGCAGCGGGAACACCGCGCTCGCCGCCGCCCGCCGCGGCGGGACGGTAACCGGCATCGACTTCGTTCCCGCGCTCCTCGAGCGGGGACGAGAGCGCGCCGCCGCCGAGCGCCTGACGATCGATTTTCAAGTCGGGGACGCCGAGGCCCTGGGGTTTCCCGATGCCTCGTTCGACGCCGTCTTGTCCACGTTCGGCGCGATGTTCGCGCCCGATCAGGAGCGAACGGCCCGGGAGATCCTCCGGGTGTGCCGGCCCGGGGGGAAGATCGGCCTGGCGACCTGGCCGCCCGACAGCCTGATCGGCGAGCTGTTCCGCACCGTCGCCCGCTTCGTGCCCCTTCCGGCGGGCGCCAGGCCGCCGGTGCTCTGGGGCACCGAGGATCGCCTGCGCGAGCTCTTCGGCGACGCGGTGGCATCGCTCCGGGCGGCCAGGCGCCGCATCGTCTTCCGCCACCGCTCGGTCGAAAGCTGGGTGCAATTTAGCCGGAAGTTCTTCGGCCCGACGATCAAAGCGTTCGAAAGCCTGGATCCCTCCGGGCAGGAGACCCTCTCGCGCGAGATGATGGATCTGATGCGCCGGGGGAACCGTTCCGGGGACGCGACCCTGGTGGCGCCGAGCGAGTACCTGGAGGTGGTGGCCGTACGGGTCTAGGGCGCCTGAACGAAACACGCTACGCGCAGCAAACAGCCGGCGGGCCCCAACTGATCCGGCTTTCCCCTCGAATGAATAACACGGACTGACTAGCCCAGCGGAGTTGCCAAGAACCATGCTTCGGAAGGAGTGACACCCCCCGAAGCTGCGCTCATAGTTATCAGTGGGTAGATCGGATCGGATTCTACAAAATTCATTAGCGAGAGTGAGGGAGATCGCGCATGGGGCGTTTCAAGTCGTTGTGCATTTTGGCCGCCGCGGGTCTGCTGTTTGGGATCTTCGGCGTGTCCACCGCTTCGGCCACGTTGATTGGCACAATTGCGACGAACCCGGGTGACACCGTGCCTGTTCCGCTTGTCCCACCCCAGGCACCGGGGACCCTGCTCGCCTCGACCAGCGTGCCTTTTGTCGACACACTGGGGACCGATTCCGGCACGCTGGTCTCGGCCGTCTATCGGGAAACGGGCGGGACGCTGGACTTTTACTATCAGGTATCGAACAGCCTGACCGCGCCGAACTGCGGTGGGGCAGGGCAGCCCGCGTGTGACCCGATCTCGCGTATGACGGACACCAGCTTCACGGGCTTCGCGACGTCACTCGGTTTCCGCACCGATGGAGGCACCTTTGGCCCATTTGTCGGTGGGACCGTCGCGCCCATCTTGGGGGACCGTAGCGCCGCCGGCAATGTCGTTGGGTTCGACTTCTCCCCGCCGGTTGCCGCCAAGATCCAGCCCGGAGAGTCCTCAGACGTTCTCGTCATCAGCACGGACGCCACGAATTTCACCACAGGCAACGCGTCCGTGATCAACGGCGGCACGATGACGGTCGCTTCGTTTGAGCCGGCGGCCGTGCCGGAACCGGGGTCGATGCTGCTGCTCAGCACCGGCATGCTGGGCATGTTTGGCATGCGGCGCTTCCGCCGCTAGTCCGGCCTCGCGCCGAAGCCGTCCATAACGTTCACTCACGAAACCTGGGGCCCGGCCGCTCGGCCGGGCCCCGACCTCTTTCGCCCCGGAGCCTACCAGAACAGGCGCGTCAGCGCGCCGATGGCGGGGTCGAGGGTGCGGGTCCCTGTGATGACGTCATCCAGCGGAGTCGTG
>DATHLI010000494.1:0-1752 GCA_035488355.1 bacterium
CGGCCACTGCAGCGCGACCACCTGCCGGCCGAAGCGTTCCGCCAGACCTTCGACGACCCTGGCGAACGCCGCGTTCTCCCGGTCCATCCTCGTGACCACCACGATCCGGCTCAGGCGCTCCCGGACCGCGAGGCTCCAGGCCTTGTCGGTCTGCACCTCCGCGCCCGCGGTCGCGTCGACTGTGACGAGGACGCTCTCGACGGCCCGCAGCGCGCCGACGACCTCGCCGATGAAGTCGGGATACCCCGGGGTGTCGATGAGGTTCAGTTTCGCGTCCTTCCACTCGAGCGGCGCGAGCGCGGCATTGACGGTGATCTTCCGGCGGATCTCCTCGGGGTCGAAATCCGTGGTGGTGGTCCCGTCCTCCACCCGTCCGAGCCGGTCCACAGCCTTGGCCGCGAACAGCATCGCTTCGACCAGGGAGGTCTTCCCCGTTCCGCCGTGTCCGGCGACGGCGACGTTCCGGATCTTGTCCACCGGGTATCGCTTCACGACCATGCCTCCTGGCCGCCCCTTAAGGCATTGTGGAGCGGCCCTAGTACCCGAGGATCGGATCGACCACGTTCAGCAGCGGCTGCCCACCGAGATACCGCCGCAGGTTCTCACAGAAGTGCGGGATGATCCGATCCATGTACCCGGGGAAGTCTCCGGCGACATGGGGGGTGATGATCAACCGCGGGGCCGCCCACAGCGGGCTGTCGGCCGGGAGCGGTTCCGTGTCGAAGACATCGAGGCCGGCGCCGGCCAGCCGCCCGGCCCGGAGGGCCGCCAGGAGCGCCCCTTCGTCGACGAGCCCTCCCCGCCCGATGTTGACCAAGAACGCCCCTTCCGGCAGCGCCGCGAGTTCGCGCGCGCCCACGCTCCCCCGTGTCGCGGGCGTCAGGGGCAGCGCGATGACCAGCACCGCCGCCTCCCGCAGCACGGCGTCGATCTCGTCCGGCGGATACACGCGCTCGACTCCGGGGATCTGCCGCGGCCGCCGTACGGTCCCCACGACCCGCATCCCAAAGGCCGCCGCCCGGCGGGCCACCTGGACGCCGATCGTCCCGAGGCCGAGGACCCCCATCGTGCGTCCCGCCAGCACCGTGCCCCGCAGTTCGTCGTGTACCCACCGGCGCGCGGCCTGGCAGTCGCGGGCCTCCCAGAGCCGCCGCGTGTGCGTCAAGAGGAATCCGAAGACGTGATCCGCGATCGCATCGCCGTGGACGTGATTGTTGGTCACCCGGATGTCGGTGCCGGCCACATCCTGGCAGAGGTTCTCGACCCCGGCCCCGAGCGCCTGCACCCACCGCAGATGCCGGGATCCCACGGCGCCGTCGCGAAGCGGGCGGAAGCCCATGATGATCTCCGTCTCCGGCGCCTCCCGAAGCCACGTCGTCCGGTCCGTGACGCGGACCACGCGCACCCTCGGATCGACCGCCTCGATCGCGGCGACGTGGCGGTCGCCCACCGCCCGGAGCACGGCCACCACGCAGGGCGGGCCGGCGGAGCGCTCAGGCGGCATCCTGCGCGCCCTCCCGGAGCCGCCGAAGGACAAACTGCCGGTCGAGGGCGGTGAGGAACCACCCCGCCTGGGGGCCGGAGTCCTTGCCGAGGAACACCTGGTAGATCGCCCCGAACGCCTCGCGGGGGCTGAGGGTCATCTCAGCTTTGAGATCGTGCAGATGCGCATGCAGCTCCTCCCCGGTCCAGTTCCGGGCGCCGACGCTGTCGGCGACGCGCGCCAGGTACTGCCGCTGCAGGGGGGTGAGG
>DATHLI010000495.1:0-2940 GCA_035488355.1 bacterium
GCGGACAAGCGGTGGGTGTTTCGCCGGTACGATCATATGGTGCAGACCAATACCGTGGTCCTCCCGGGCGCGGACGCGGCCGTGCTCCGCCTCAAGGATGCGTTCCCTCGCGGGCTTGCGCTGAGCGCGGACGGCAACGGCCGGTACTGCTATCTCGATCCCCAGGCCGGCGGGATGCTGGCCGTCCTCGAGGCCGCCCAGAACCTCGCCTGCGTTGGGGCGACCCCCGCGGCCGTGACGGACTGCCTCAACTTCGCCAGCCCCGAGCGGCCCGAGGTCTTCTGGACGTTTCGCGAGGCCATCGAGGGGATCGCGCAGGCCTGCGAGGCGCTCGCGGTGCCCGTCGTCGGCGGGAACGTCAGCTTTTACAACGAGGCGGACGGCGCCATCTTCCCGACCCCCGTCATCGCGATGCTGGGCGTGCTCGCGGATGTCCGCTGTCACGCCACGCCCGGATGGAAGAAGGACGGCCACCTGGTCGTGCTCCTGGGCGGCGGGGTCCCGCAGCTGGACGGGAGCGAGTACCTGGCCACCGTGCACGGGGTCACCGCGGGGCGGCTGCGCCGGCCGGATCTGGCCGGGACGGCGCGCCTGATCGAGTGCACGCGGGAGGCGGTGGCGCAGCGGCTGGTCTCGTCCGCCCACGACTGCGCCGACGGCGGGATCGCGGTGGCGCTGGCCGAGTGCTGCATCGCGGGCGGCCGGGGGGCCCGCATCGCCTTCGCGCTCGGCCGTGGTGAGCGAACCGACCGCGTCCTCTTCGGCGAGGGAATCGGCCGGATCGTGGTGTCGCTCTTGTCTGACCAACTGCCGGCGCTGCGGCGCCTGGCGCAGCGGCTCGCGGTTCCGGTCCAGGTGCTGGGGGCCGTCGGCGGACGCCGGCTGGCCATCGGCCCCGACAATGGGCCGCCCGATCCGTGGATCGATGTCGAGGTGGACGACTTAGCGGCCGCCGCGCAGTGGCAGGTGCAGGCGCCCCTGCGGGGACTCCAAACCGGAGTGGGGCAAACAGCAAGCAGAGGTTGCCGGCAGTCGCCGGGAGCGCCGCGATGACCCCCTGGGACAAACTGCGCGAAGAGTGCGGGGTCTTCGGCATTCGTACGGAGGGCGCGCCGGCGGCTCCCCTGGCCCATCTCGGCCTGTACGCGCTCCAGCACCGGGGTCAGGAGAGCGCGGGGATCGCCACGTTCGACGGCGCGCGGACGCATCTCGTCAAGGACATGGGCCTGGTCGCCGCCGTCTTCACGCCCAACCGCCTGGAGACGCTGTCCGGAGCAACGGGGATCGGCCACGTCCGGTACTCGACGATGGGCTCGGCGTCGCTCGAGAACGCCCAGCCGTTCCTGGAGCAGAGTCCCTGGGGCACGCTTGCGCTGGCGCACAACGGCAACCTGGTCAACGCCCCATCACTCCGCCGCGAACTGGAGGACGCCGGCCACCGGTTCCGCGCCACATCCGACACCGAAGTGATCACGAAGCTGATCGCCGCCTCAACCGCCCCGACGCTCGAGGACGCAGTCGCCGGCTGCATGCGCCGGATCAGCGGCGCATACACCGTCGTGGCGATGGCGCGGGATACCCTCGTGGCCTTTCGAGACGCGAACGGGATCCGGCCGCTTGCGCTCGGCCGGCTCGGCCGCGCGGTCGTGTTCGCCTCGGAGAGCTGCGCGTTCGACCAGATCGGCGGGGAATACCTCCGCGAGGTGCGCCCGGGAGAGCTGGTGGTGGCGGACGCCGCCGGCGTGCGCGCGATCCAGGTGCTTCCGGTCGTCCGCCGGGCCGCGTGCGTCTTCGAGTACATCTATTTCGCGCGCCCGGACACGGTCATCGAGCGCCAGAACGTGCACCAGGTCCGGCGCCGGATGGGCCGTCTCCTCGCCTGCGAGCACCCGGTCGCGGCGGATGCCGTGATCGCGGTACCCGACTCGGGGACATCCGCGGCGATGGGCTACGCGGACGCCAGCGGCATCCCCTGCGAGGTGGGGTTGATCAAAAACCGGTACGTCGGCCGGACCTTCATCCAGCCCGATCCGTCGTCGCGGGACTTCGGCGTGCGCGTCAAGCTCAACCCCATTCGGGAGGTCGTTGCCGGCCGCCGGATCGTCCTTGTCGACGACTCGATCGTCCGTGGCACTACGAGCCGGCAGATCGTGCGCATGCTGCGCCGGACCGGCGCGCGCGAGATCCACTTCCGCGTCTCCTCGCCGCCGATCCTGAATGCCTGCTACTACGGGATCGATACGAGCAGCCGGGGGGAATTGGTCGCGTCCCGCCTCTCCGTGGAAGAGATCCGCGCATCGATCGAAGCCGACAGCCTCGGGTACCTGAGCATCAACGGGCTCATCGAGGCGCTCGCGCTGCCGCGGCAGGACCTCTGCCTCGCCTGCCTCGACGGCCGATATCCCACCGAGACTCCCACGGAGGCGATGGCGGGCCGGCACGCGCTGGAGACCTCCGGCCTCGCGCCCTGATGCCGCGCCGCCCGTCCCCGCCGCTCACCTACCGCAGCGCCGGGGTGGACCGTGATCATAAGGACGCGATCCTGGCGGGCCTGGGCGCCAGGATTCGCTCCACGTACGCGAAGGGGGCGCTGGGATCGGGGGACGGCTTCGGCGGGCTGTTCCGGCTCAGCGGGTACCGGGACCCTGTGCTGGTGAGCTCGATTGACGGCGTGGGCACCAAGGTGCAGGTCGCCGGCCTCGCGGACCGGTGGCGTGTCGTGGGCGCCGACATCGTGGCCCACGGCGCCAACGACGTGGTCTGCCAGGGCGCGACTCCGCTCTTTATGCTCGACTACATCGCCGCCGCCCGGCTCTCGACGAAGGTGGTGTCCGAGATCATCGCAGGCGTCGCGGCGGCATGCCGCGAGCAGAGGATCACCCTGATCGGCGGGGAGACGGCGGAGATGCCCGGCGTGTACGTCCGGGAGGGGTGCGACGT